>NZ_JAHKQZ010000005.1:0-262341 GCF_019345585.1 Shewanella sp. NKUCC05_KAH | reverse complement strand
AGTTGCGCTTTGTACTGAACACTTCAAATTTCAGATACAAAAAAGCCACTCATTGAGTGGCTTCATTGTTTATATGGTGCCGGCACCAAGAGTCGAACTCGGGACCTACTGATTACAAGTCAGTTGCTCTACCAACTGAGCTATGCCGGCGTAAAACATTGTAATAAACCCAATCGAATTCATTACCTTAAAAGTGGTGCCCGAACCCGGAATCGAACCAGGGACACGAGGATTTTCAATCCTCTGCTCTACCGACTGAGCTATTCGGGCAACTAACTAAGCGTTAGTTAACTACTTCAAACTCAGTCTTAAAGACCTTGTTCGTTCGAAGTGCGCGTATAATATAGTGCTCGCTTTAGCTGTGCAAGCCCTTTTTAAGTGACTGATTAACTATTAAACAAAATGCGCTTATTTATTTGATTCTTTCGTTTTACCCTTATTTTACCGCTGAAAGTTTCAGCACTTTAACGCCAGTAGGTGTTCCTTTTGGCTGTTTATCCTAACTTCCTCATTCATTTATCTTCTATTTTGGAGGAAAAATTAAGGTTTAAGCTCATCTGTTGCAAGCAAGGGGCTGTGGGCGCAGTGGGTATTGTTGAGCTTTGATTGATGGCTGGCTGATATTTATGGGGTGTAACTAAGCGGAGCAACTAAGAGTAAGCGAGTGGCTTGTTTATTGATATGGTGCTGGTATCAAGAGTCAAACACGAGGCCAACTGTTCTGTTGTTATCGAGGGTAAATCAGTTGCGGTTCATTACTGACATCTTGTGTTTTTATTCAAATTTCAGATACAAAAAAGCCACTCATTGAGTGGCTTCGTTGCTTGATATGGTGCCGGCACCAAGAGTCGAACTCGGGACCTACTGGTATTATCAAGAGTAAGTCAGTTGCGATTGACCACAGACTTTGTGAGTTTTTATTCAAATTTCAGATACAAAAAAACCACTCATTGAGTGGTTTCATTGTTTTATATGGTGCCGGCACCAAGAGTCGAACTCGGGACCTACTGATTACAAGTCAGTTGCTCTACCAACTGAGCTATGCCGGCTAAATCTTTACTGCAATTTTTACTACAGAATAATGGTGCCCGAACCCGGAATCGAACCAGGGACACGAGGATTTTCAATCCTCTGCTCTACCGACTGAGCTATTCGGGCAACTAAACTAAGTGTTAGTTAACTACTTTGAACTCGTTGGCTAAGCCGTATCGTTCGAAGTGGGGCTATATTATCTAGGGTGTTTGACCTCTGCAAGTGCTTTTTCCTGATAAATCACTCGTTCGGCTGTTTAATGCACATCTTGGGTGTTTTTTATCTCTTATTCTGTGAATTCAGTTCAATTTCATTCGTTGGCTGTATTTTTCAAGTCAGAGGGATACTGATGTTTACTATAGCTTTGTGCTCACAGATCATGATTTTTGGCTTACTTTCTAAAATTTAGAAAGATATAAGCGATTTTTACTGATTTTAGTTTTTAAATTTAGATTTATGATAATGAATATTATTTCATGGATAGCATGAAGACAACGCGAGTACGGAGTCGCAGTATGTTTCGAAATAGTCAGTTTGCTTATGGAATTACCGCCATTGTGACCCATTGGTTGAGTGCGTTCGTCGTGATTGGGTTATTTGCAGTCGGTGTGTGGATGGTGGAGTTAACCTACTACAGTACTTGGTACAAGACTGCGCCGCATCTACATAAAAGTATTGGGATTCTGTTATTGGCTGCGACAATATTTCGTTTGGTATGGCGCTTAGTTAATCCCAAGCCTGTACCTGAGGCGAGTCATAAACCGTGGGAAAAGACGGCCGCACATTTGGCGCATTTTATTATTTATATCTTGCTCTTTGTCATCATGACTGCTGGCATTTTAATCTCAACCGCAGATGGCCGTGGTATCTGGGTGTTTGATTGGTTTGAACTACCAGGATTGGGACTTTTGTTTGAAAACCAAGCTGATATCGCGGGTGATATTCACCAGTATGCGGCTTACTGCTTGATCGCGCTGGTCGTTATTCACGCGGCGGGCGCATTAAAACATCACTTTATCGATAAAGACACTACCCTACTTAGAATGATTAAATTTAAACGAGGATAATACAATGAAAAAGCAACTGTTAAGCGCACTGATTGGTGTATCTCTATTGGCTCCTGTGGCGGCTTCAGCTGCTGACTATGTGATTGATCATGAAGGCGCTCACGCTTCTATTACATTTAAAGTG
This sequence comes from Shewanella sp. NKUCC05_KAH, assembly GCF_019345585.1. Classification (NCBI taxonomy): domain Bacteria; kingdom Pseudomonadati; phylum Pseudomonadota; class Gammaproteobacteria; order Alteromonadales; family Shewanellaceae; genus Shewanella; species Shewanella sp. NKUCC05_KAH. Next base: position 260,118 of record NZ_JAHKQZ010000005.1, on the reverse strand, counting down.
AATCACTTAGGTTATAGCTATGTGGTGGGGCGTTTTAATGATTTTAGCGGCGATTTTAGCTACGATGCGGCTAAACCAACTGCGATGAAAGTGAATGTCACAGTGAATACATTAAGTGTCGATTCAAACCATGCTGAGCGTGACAAACATATTCGCGGTGAAGATTTCCTTAATACTGGCAAATTCGCTAAAGCGACCTTTGCATCTACTTCGGTGGAAGATAAAGGAAATGGCGATTTAGTGATTAACGGTAACTTAACTTTAAATGGTGTGACTAAACCATTAGCGATCAAGGCCCATGCTGTGGGTGAAGGTCAGGATCCTTGGGGTGGCTACCGTGCCGGTTTTACGGGCACAACCACCTTTGCGATGAAAGATTTCGGTATCAAGATGGATTTAGGTCCAGCATCTAGCCATGTTGAGTTAGATCTAGTGGTTGAAGGCGTGCGTAAGTAACTCTTTATTCTGCCATTAGATAAACAAAAAGCGCCGAAAGGCGCTTTTTTGTAAGCTTTATACTTAGGGCCGACTAACGACCAGAATTAATCTTGGTCTTTTTCTGGTACAAAACCTTCAATTTCAACATCTTTACCTTCAAATAGGAAAGAGGTCATTTGTTCTTCAAGAAATTTACGATCATCAACATTCATCATGTTGAGTTTTTTCTCGTTGATCAGCATGGTTTGCTTTTTTTGCCATAGGCCCCAAGCTTCTTTGCTGATGTTATCAAAAATGCGCTTACCTAAATCACCTGGATACAGTTGAAAGTCTAGGCCGTCGGCTTCTTTATTTAAATATACGCAATTGACTGTACGCGCCATGATTATTCCTTACTGACTGCGGATTGAACGAGTGATCCCAAATTGGCTAGCACGCGCTCGGTGGCGGCGGCGAGTCCCACTTTGGAAGGATGACTTATGTTATACCAGAGAGACTGGTTTTGTTCCATGACAGCGCCCACGCTCTCTTTATTGCCGAGGGCTTTATCTAGATTAAGCATCATGGGCTGAATATCTAAATGAAAGTGGCTAAATGTGTGCCTAAAGCCAGTTAACCATTCGAGTTGCTGCGCATCAAACCCTTGCTCTTCAAGATGAGTTTCAAGGGCGGCTTGGGTAGCGAATTCAGGGAAACACCAGAGTCCGCCCCAAATTCCCGCTGGCGGACGTTTAGCTAAAAAGACTTGGTTGTCTTGCATCATCACTAACATCCACGCCGCTTTGGTTGGTATGGTTTTTTTAGGTTTTTTGCCAGGGAAATCGGTTTGTCTGCCAATCAGTTGAGCTTTGCAATCAATCGCTACAGGGCAAGCGGCACAGTTAGGTTTGCTACGAGTGCAAATACTGGCGCCGATATCCATCATGGCTTGATTATATTTCTGAATATCTTGCTGCGGTGTGAAGGCATCCGTCAGTTGCCAAAGTTGCTCTTCAACCGTCTTTTGCCCTGGCCAACCTGCGATTGCCCCATGTCTTGCTAATACACGTTTTACGTTGCCATCGAGAATGGGGTGATGTTGCCCAAGTGACAATGACAATACTGCGCCTGCCGTCGAGCGGCCGATGCCAGGTAGGGCGAGCACTTGTTCAAAATGTGTTGGAAATAATCCCTGATAATCATCGCGGATTATTTTGGCTGCTTTATGCAGATTACGCGCCCTAGCGTAATAGCCAAGACCGGTCCAATGATGTAATACCTCATCGTCTGGCGCGTTAGCAAGTGCTAACACATCGGGGAAACGCGCCATAAATTTAAGATAATAGGGAATAACAGTCGCAACCTGAGTTTGTTGCAGCATAATTTCAGAAACCCATACGCGATATGGGGTTTTATCTTGCTGCCAAGGGAGGGTTTTACGACCGTGATTGTCGTACCAAGAGACGATACGTGTAGCGAAGGAGGCTGTAGATTTCATCGGCGCAGTGTAGCGGCAGTTATCTTCTTAGACAAGCGTCAAAGATAAGTTGGCAAGGGATCTAAAGCTAAAAATCGCTGCTAAATTCGCACTCTTAAATAATCTTGGTATACTTTCGCCCCATTAGTGCTTGCACTGTATGTTGAACTTTGGATAATGCCCTTCTTTTATGATGGTGTTGTCCACTAGACGAGGCAAAAATGAGCGAAGTCACTACCGCTGAATTTAATGAAGAAGGCAAGTATCTGCGCAAGATCAGAAGCTTTGTCCTGAGAGAAGGTCGCTTAACCAAAGGCCAAGCACACGCTATTGAAAGCCAGTGGCCAACAATGGGTTTAGATTACAGCCCAGTGCCATTGGTACTAAGCGACGTTTTTGGTCGTGAAGCTGATACTGTGCTGGAAATAGGCTTTGGCATGGGCGCCTCTTTAGTACAAATGGCTAAAGATGCACCAGAGCAAAATTTCATTGGTATTGAAGTACATAAACCGGGTGTAGGCTCTTGCCTCAGTGATGCCGCCATTGCTGGTGTGACTAATTTACGTGTGTATCATCACGATGCCATGGAAGTATTAGAACATGCGATTGCTGACGGTTCATTAGCCCGAGTGCAATTGTTCTTCCCAGATCCTTGGCATAAAAAACGTCACCATAAACGCCGCATCGTACAAGCTGAATTTGCCGAACTTATTCGTCGCAAGCTAAAAATTGGCGGTGTGTTCCATATGGCCACTGACTGGGAAGAGTACAGCGAGCATATGTTAGAGGTGATGCAAGCCGCACTGGGTTATCAAAACCAGTCGGCCGATGGCAGTGTTGTGCCGCGTCCTGATCATCGTCCATTGACAAAGTTTGAAGCCCGCGGCCATAGACTGGGTCACGGTGTATGGGATCTGATGTTTGAGCGTATCGCTTAATCACGAACTCAATTTTAGCTAATTTTAAACACAAAAGGGAAAATCACTATGGCAACTAATCGTAGCCGTCGTTTACGTAAGAAAATGCGCGTTGATGAATTCCAAGAGTTAGGTTTCGATATGGCTTGGACTTTTGATGCATCAGTATCTGAAGCCGATATCGATGCAACTGTAGATAAATTCATCGATGAAGTGATCGAAACCCGTAAATTAGGTTTCCATGGCGGCGGCCACATCGAATGGGAAGGCATTATCGCCACTCAAACGATTGGGAAATGTACCGAAGAAGATATTGCTGCAGTTAAGGCATTCTGGGCGACCCAAAAAGTGTCTCAGGTTGAAGTTAGCGAACTGTACGACATTTGGTGGGGTTAATGCCCGAGTTGGCATTACTTGAGGAAGTGGTCGAGAAAGTTCGACCCTTGCTCGGCCAAGGAAAGGTTGCAAATTATATCCCCGCACTGGCCAGCGTTGATGCTGGCAAATTAGGCATTGCCGTCACGACTGTTGACGGTGAAACTTTAGGTGCGGGCGATTACCTTGAGCCGTTTTCGATTCAAAGTATCTCCAAAGTTTTCAGCTTAACCTTAGCGTTAACTTTATATGAAGAAGCCGAAATCTGGAGCCGTGTTGGCAAAGAACCTTCGGGTCATTCATTCAACTCTTTAGTACAAGTCGAGTTAGAACGTGGCAAGCCGCGCAACCCATTTATCAATGCTGGCGCGTTAGTGATTGCTGACTTATTGCAGAGTCGTTTAGGCGCACCTAAACACAGAATGCTTGAGTTAGTCAGGCAACTAAGCCAAAACGATAAAGTGTGTTTCGATAAACAAGTAGCAGATTCAGAATATCAGCATAGTGCGCGCAATGCGGCTATCGCTTATTTGATGAAGTCATTTGGTAATTTTCAAGGTGATGTTGATACTGTGTTACGCACCTATTTTCATTATTGCGCCTTGAAGATGAATTGTGCTGACTTGTCTAAGGCCATGTTGTATTTGGCTAATCGCGGCAAAAGTATCACAGGGACTGAGCTTATTTCTCAAGTGCAAACTCGGCAACTTAACGCTCTGTTGGCAACCTCGGGCTTATATGATGGTGCTGGTGAGTTTGCTTATCGTGTTGGTATGCCAGGTAAAAGTGGCGTCGGCGGCGGTATTATTGCCGTGATCCCTGGAGAACTGTCGATTTGTGTATGGTCGCCAGAACTCGATAATAATGGCAACTCACTTGCGGGCACTGCGATGCTTGAGCATCTCAGTCAGCGTCTCGGTCGTTCTATTTTCTAGTCTTATCTCTCGTTTTTTATTAGCACTATCAGACTAAATGTTAGCGAATTTCGCTAATGACCTTTTAGTGCTAAATTTCAAAATCCAACATAATCATATTGTTATAAAGTTGGCACATCTCCTGCTATAAGCTATTCAGTAGTTTAGGTTTATCGAATTATTCAGATTAAAGGACGAACAAAAATGAAATTAAATAAGTTATTAACTGGATTTGCATTATCTGGCGTGATTTTAGGAACATCTAGCGTACAGCTGGCGCAAGCACAAACAGAGCCAAAAATAGATGAACGCTGTGAAGTCGCCTTAAATTATGACGTTATGGTTGAGCCTAAAAAATTAGTCATGAGCGAGAAGGGCACAGAAAAGTATCGTATCGAAGTTGACAAGTTATTTGTGGAAGGTAAGCAAGTTAACTTAACCGACAAGCAGAAAAAATTGGTTACTCAATATGCCGATGAAGTTTCGACTCAAGTGCCAGAAGTGATTGAACTGGTGAATGAGGCAGTATCTCTTGCTTCCAAAGCGGTTGGTATGGCCTTAACACCTTTAATGGGTGATGCCGCTGGTGCAAAATTTGATGAAATGATGGCTGGCGTTCAAAAACGGGTTGATTCAGTGGCTTATAAGAATGGTGATAGCTTCTATTTAGGGGCGACTGAAGACTCGATGCAAAGTACATTTAACGATGAATTCGAGCAGGAAATGGAACAAATTGTCCAGAATTCAATTGGCGCAATTATGATGAACTTAGGTGGCCAAATCATGTCTGGTGGCGGTGAGAATTTTGAAGCCAAGATGGATACCTTCTCCAAAAAAATGGACAATTTAGGCCAAGATATTGAGCAACAAGTTGAGAGCCAATCTAAGGGATTAGAAGCTAAGGCTGACCGTTTGTGCGACCGATTTGAAAATTTGTTAGTGCTTGAAAATCAATTGCGCCAAGAAGTGCCAGAACTAGCACCTTATGTGTTGACACAAAACTCAACCAAGGAACTGCGTGAATAGTTCTTGTAAATAGTTCTTGCGAATCGCCCTTAGTTTTAACTGCAATAACTTCTATCTCCTTGTGCATGAGTCAAACTTGAATGCTACGTCCCTAGTCAATTTATCGACTAGGGGCTTTTTTATTGGCTACGGTTTAATCGTGGTGACAACCGTTATGGCTAAGTTGATGTGGCTTATAGGCTAGGCTTGCAGCGATTTAGTTCGGAATGTTACAGTCTAGAGACGAATATTTGGTATACTCTTAAAATATAATTAAAAGCTGGCATATCAGTCAGATATAACCCCCTACTTTAGTGGACTTTTTCGGTCTAAATCTCTGCGTTATATCATTTTGATGCGAGATATCAATGCTATGGTTATTTTTAAGCGATGATTACGCTAACCATAGCTGCTCACCGAAAGTTAATATCATTGTCGTAAACAGCTTAAGGCGACTTCCATGTTAGAACTGTTAGAACCTATTGCGATTTTTACTCATGTGGCCAGAGCAGGTAGTTTTAGTGCCGCCGCAAGAAGGCTTGGGATCTCTAAGTCTAAGGTCAGTACACAAGTCGCCGATCTTGAACATAGACTTGGTGTTCAATTAATTCAACGTACCACCCGCAGCTTAAGTCTGACTGAAGCAGGGCATTTGCTGTATCTGCAAGGTGAAGAACTGCTGCGTGACGCTGAACAAGCGATAGCCAGCGTGCATAACTTAAATGATGCGACCCGCGGCGTGCTCAAGGTGGGTATTTCCCAATCCTTTGGGGTGATGCATATCATTCCTGCGTTGCCATCTTTTATGGCAAAACATCCTGAGCTTGAGCTACAAGTGAGCTTACTGGACCATAAAGTGGATGTCGTGAGCGAAGGCTTAGACTTACTGTTAACTATGTCTGAGCAATTACCGCTTGGCATGGTTGCTAGACCGCTGATGAAGTGCCAATTCCTGTTAGTTGCTTCGCCTGGCTATATTGCTCAACATGGCGAGCCAACTCGACCTGAGCAGCTAGTTGACCACAACTGTTTGGTCTATCAAGGAGAGTGGCACGAGCACAGCATGTGGCAATTTAAGAAGGGTGATGACTACTGTGAAATTGGCGTATCGGGTAATTTCAGGGTGGATAATGCGCCTGCATTAAAATCTGCTGCAATCAGTGGTCTTGGGGTTGTGTATCTTGCGAGTTATCTGATGGAAGATGAGATTGCCAAGGGGACATTAGTGCCTTTACTGAAGGATTGGCAATTGACCCACCATCTGCCATTGCAGGCGGTTTATCCCCGTCGTAAGCACTTAGCACCTAAGGTCAGTTCTTTTATCGAATTCATCAAAGATCACATAGGAACGCCGCCGTATTGGGATGCACCCTATGTCGAATTATTCAGTAAACGTCAGTAAAATAGGAAACATTGTTCTCAAAAGCAGCCTTATGTGATTTCAAATTAACCAAGCACTTTTATGGCTATTTAAAATCAATACTTTAGATTGAGTTGGTGAGTACATTTGCTGATGGTTTTTTAGGGTGTTCTAAAGCACTTTTTTATAACATCCTTGAACTCTGTTCTTAATTGAATACAATGGTAACAGTTGATTCGGAATGATCTGAGTCCTATACGTTTATTGGAAATGACCCCTTTCAATTTTTGTATACAGGTCGGCGTTAATGCAGTTTTGGATCACAGCCAACAGAAGTTTGAGAACTAAAACAATGTTGGCTCTTTAAACCATCATCCTAGTTTTTGGTTTACCTCAGCCTTATCGCTGAGGTAATTTTTTTATTGATGGTTTGCAGCCTTGAACACAAGTTTTGTCTCCCTGTACCCTAAAGTCGCAACTGTGTGTTAAATGATGTGAAGGCGAGTGCTAAAGCATATATTAATGCAACAAATATAGTGACCCACAGTGAGAAGGGTTCTGTTATCTAACTGGATAATGGTACCAATAAAAAAGCCACTTTCGAGTGGCTTTTTTATTGGGCGTAGCTTAAGACTTTCATCGATGTCGCTTTAGTCGTGAAGCAGGTTAACAATGCTTCACGACTAGAGGCATTAAGGCATTAAAACATCAGGGTATTAGGCCTTCTTCTTGCTGGCTATCCAGAGATCGACTTGTTGCTCTAACACGTCCAGTGGCAATGCGCCGTTAGCAAGTACTAGCGTATGGAAGTCGCGGATATCAAATTGACTGCCAAGCTGTTGCTCTGCTTTATGTCTTAGCTCTAGTAGTTTAATCATACCTACTTTATAGGCTGTCGCTTGCGATGGCATAACGATATGACGTTCAACCATTTTCACCGCATCCGATTTAGCATTGGGCGTATTATCTACGTAATAGGCAATGCCTTGCTCGCGGGTCCACTTTTTAGCGTGGATACCAGTATCTACGACTAAGCGACATGCACGCCATAGCTCCATTGCTAGACGACCAAAGTCAGAATAGGGATCGGCGTAGAGTCCCATTTCTTTCGGGAAAGATTCGCTATATAAACCCCAGCCCTCGATATACGCGGTATAACCACCAAACTTGCGGAATTTAGGAATATTTTGAAGTTCTTGGGAAATGGCGATCTGCATGTGATGACCCGGAATACCTTCGTGATAGGCCAGTGCCTCCATTTGGTATTTCGGCATGGCTTTCATGTCATATAGGTTTGCATAGTAGCTACCTGGACGAGAACCATCCGGCGCTGGTTGTTCATAGAAGGCTTTACCCGCGGATTTTTCCCTAAAGGCTTCAACCTGTTTCACTACCATGGCGGCCTTAGGTTTTACTTTGAACACTTCATCCAAGCGCGACTTCATATTGTCGATGAACTTAGTCGCCTCAGCTAAATAGGCGGCTTTGCCTTCGGCGGTATTGGGGTAGTAGAACTGGGGATCATCACGCATAAAGCTAAAGAATTGCTGCAAATCGCCTTTAAAATTGACCTTCTTCATGATGGCACGCATGTCATTGTGAATACGTTCCACCTCAGAAAGACCTAAGTCATGGATTTGATCGGCGCTCATGTTTGTCGTGGTCGTTCGTGCCAAGGCATTATTGTAATAGGCGGGGCCGTTAGGGAGTTTCCACGCACCATCGCGGTCATCAGCTTTGGCTGCTAAGGTTTTGACGTAACTGATGAGCTTGTTATAGGCGGGTTCAACTTGAGTAACGAGTGCTTGCTCAGCCTGTTTAAGCAGTGCTTGCTTCTCTGTCTCTTGAATCGCTAATGGGTTCACTTTACGGCGAAAATCTGCGAGTAGCGCACTATCGTCGCCCTTATCAAAAGGCGCACCTTTGATAATGTTTTGGCTGTCTGAAATCACATAAGCGAATACAAACTTAGGCGCGATAATGCCTTTATCTGCGCGAACGGCTAATACTGTCTGTAATTGACTTAAGCGTTTGGGCACGCCATTCAAGCGGCTGATATAGGCCTTGGCATCGCTGACATCTGTGATTTGATGTTGGTTAATTAAGAAGGAGGCGATCATAGAGTGGCCACCATACATCTGATTCACAGGGTAATTATGATAGCGCCATTGGTCATCTTCGATATCATTTTGCAGATTTTGCTTCAGTAACGTGAGGCTAAGATGAGTTTGTGGATCGAGTTTGGTCGCATCAATCTGATTGACCCGCGCCAGTTGTTTTTTTGTGCGATCTAGGGTTTTATCATCTGCGGCATCACCTAGTTCATCCCATTTATCATAGTCTTGCTTGATCCCCATATAGGTCTGCGAAATGGGACTCGCCATAATGTTTTCCATGAAGATGGTTTCGTACAGGGCATTGGCTTTTTCTGATTCGGTTTGCGCTACTGCATTTACAGGTTCGCTTGTACTGTGTAAGGCTGGCGCAGTTGATGCTGCATACGCGGGAATGGTCAGCAGAGCTGAAAGGGTCAGTGCGACTAAGCTGATTTTAGTTTTTATTGGCATGATCAGGCTTCCTAGATTGATTTGCATCAATACTAAAGAAGCGGAACAAGAATGTATGGATATTAGTGTTAGAAAATGTGTTAGCAGTAATAGTATTAAACTGCACTATTGAAAGCTAACACATTATTTATAGAGCTATTTTAACGGCAGGCTTAGCAGAATTGTGTCAGTAAATCATTAACAAACATATGACCTTTACTGGTTAATTGCCAATGTTCAGCGGATTCTGTGAGTAAACCGCGTAGTTTGGCTTTTTCCATTCCTTCGGTCAATGTGTCTCTGTGTTGTCCTGTGCGCAGTTCAAATTCTTGTTTAGGAATAGGTGTCATCAGACGCAGGCGATTCATTAAATATTCGAGCGCGCGGTCTTCCTCTACAACTTCAATCCATTCGAAGGTGTAGTTGTGGGCACTTAGATATCCCTTGGGATGTTTAATTTTTACCGTGCGTATGATGCGGTTTTCTTCTGGCAGCGTCACTTTGCCGTGGGCGCCACAGCCTATGCCTAGATAATCCCCAAACTGCCAGTAGTTGAGATTGTGCCTACATTGGTAACCAGGTTTTGCATAGGCGGATATTTCGTACTGCTCATACCCTAATGCGGCCAACTTTTGTTGACCTTGCTCATAGATATGCCAGAGCGCTTCGTCATCGGGCAGCTGCGGCGGTTTTGAGTGGAATAGGGTGTTGGGCTCAATCGTTAACTGATACCAAGATAGATGGGGCGGATTCAGCGCCGCTGCCGTGTCGATATCAGCCATGGCTTCAGCAAAACTTTGGTTCGGTAATCCATGCATTAAATCGAGGTTAAAACTCAAGTATCCCGCTTGGCTGGCTTTTTGAGCGGCGACTTGTGCCTCGTTTTGATCGTGAATACGTCCGAGTAAGTTGAGTTTATCCTTAGAAAAGCTCTGCACCCCGATAGATAAACGAGTGACGCCCGCTGCACGATAGGCACTAAAGTCATCGTGTTCTAAAGTGCCAGGATTGGCTTCCATAGTGATTTCGATATTGTCACTAAAGGGAATTAGCGCATTGGCACCATCGAGTATGCGTTTGATTTGTTTAGCATCGAATAATGATGGCGTGCCGCCACCGATAAAAATGGTATGAATTTGCCGCCCTTGGACGAGATGTAAATCTTGGCGTAAGTCTTCCAATAGCGCATCAACATAAGCCTCTTGTGGCAGTTCGCCATTTTGGCCATGGGAATTAAAGTCACAATAGGGACACTTTTGTACGCACCAGGGAATATGGATATACAGACTGAGTGGTGGCAGTTCGAGCTTCATTGCAGTAGTCACGGCAGTTGACGACATTATTGTGCATTCCCGCCTGTTAATACGCCTTGGGCTTGCATGGCGGCGATGAGTTGCACTAGAGCTTTACCACGATGACTTAAGGCATTTTTCTCGTTGCTGCTCAGCTCTGCCGCGCTACATTGATAATTTTCAGGGATAAAAATCGGATCGTAACCATGGCCATTGGCGCCGCGTTGGCTAAAGTCGATTTGGCCTTCCCATGAGGCTTGGCAAATAATCGGGGTAGGGTCTTTCGCATGGCGCATATATACCAGTACGCATTGGAATCTTGCCCCGCGAGGTGCTGGCTGGTCTTTTAACGTCTCAAGTAGTTTCAATACGTTGTCTTGATCTTTGGCATTTTCGCCTGCGTAACGTGCTGAATAAATGCCTGGAGCGCCTTGGAGTAAATCCACTTCTAAACCCGAATCATCGGCAATGGCCGCAAGTCCGGTGATTTCGGCGGCATGCCTTGCTTTGATAATGGCATTCTCTACAAAAGTGGTACCCGTTTCTGCTACTTCGCTGACATTAAACTGGCTCTGCGGCAGTACAGTGACACGGTAGCTTGCGAGCATTTGATCGAATTCGGCGAGTTTGCCTTTATTACCGCTGGCGAGGACGATTTGTTGCATGGAATACCTATCATAAATGGGACGACGTGCGTTGGCACTATGATACCCAAGCTCAATAGTAAAGGACAGGGAAAGGGGTTGGCGCTACAGGAAAGCAACGCCAACAAAGGTATAAAATAGGTTTATTCAACGTAGAATTTTTGCTTGAACTGTAAGTTCGTGTTCAGTTGATTGCCATATTTAATTGCGATATTGAAGTTGATTTCCTGATCATCGCGGTAGGGCACTTCGGCAATGTAATAAATCGCATCACCTTCGCGGATCTCTTTAAACGTTAGATTGATTCGCGCATCTAACAAATTATTAGCAACTCCAGTAATTTCAACGGGTACTGCGGGCTTATTCGCTTCGCTAATATCTAATACGGCAATATTGATGATGCCAGTGTAGTTACTGCGCTTAATGCCATAGGATTTGGCTATGCTAGGCGTTAAAAATGTACTGCCAAGTGCCATGTAATGAATATCAAAATTGCCGACAGTTTCTTTTTGCTCGGCATTTGCAACACCGCAAAGGCTGGCCGTGAGGGCTAATACAGCGAGAAGATTACGGAACATGATGGGATACCTCATATTAGGGAATGTTGGATTATAGGGCCGCTGTGACTATTTTTTTCAATAAATTAATAGTATTCAAAGGATTAATTCGTTTTCAGTTGTACGATTCTTTAACTGATTGATCTTTCAACTGAATTACCTTTCACTATCTTGCCCCATCAGTTCAGTAATGACACTTGGGATGATCTTAGGGTCAATAATGCGGATTTGTTTATGTCGGCCAAGTTCACCTTTTACTATGTGAATATCGCTCTTTGGCACTTTAAAAGCTTTTGCTAAGTACTTGCTTAAATGGGCATTCGCTTTGCCATCTATCGGGGGCGCAGTGATGGCTACTTTTAGCTCATCACCGTGCAACCCTACAATTTGATCGCGGCTGGCCTTAGGCTGAATGTAGAGATTGAGCAGCAAGTCACCTTGCTGCAAAGTCACTGCACTCATTAGATCACTGCCCAATAAGGGATATATTGAGCAAGTAACATATTGAGGAAATTCATACCAATAATGACCAGCATTACGGATAAATCTAAACCACCAATTGGCGGTATGATACGACGTATTGGTGCTAATACGGGTTCAGTTAACTGACCCATGATCATTACAATTGGATTATAGCCTTGGTTAAACCAGCTTAAGATTGCGCGTATTAATAGCATCCAAAATAGCAGTACCCCTGCTTTTTTGACCACAGATACAACGGCAAACAGCAAAAATAACAGTATGTCTATGCCACCGCCCGCAATGAGGCTAATTAGTAGCAGCTTGGCTATCACAACCAATAATGCGAGGACGAAAGATGCGGTATCAAATCGCCCTAAGGAAGGCAAAATACGGCGCATTGGTGCGATGAGCGGGTGAGTTGCTTTAACAATAAATTGGCTAAAAGGATTGTAAAAATCAGCCCTTGCCAGTTGTAACCAAATCCGCAAAATCACCACCATCAAATAGAGATCGAATAGAGTGGTGATTAAAAAGGTAAATGCATTCATCGAGATTTCTACCTATTAAAGTTCGATATAAAAACGTGTTAGTGGATCAAAATGTTTTAGCCATTTCTTCTGCACGATTAATACAGTTTTCCATGGCTTTTTTTACTAAGCCGCGCATATCCGCAGCTTCAAATGTCGCCAGCGCCTGTGCGGTGGTGCCGCCCTTTGAAGTAACATTCTCCCTTAAATTACCTAAAGTCAGTTGTGGGTTTTGCTTTGCCATCATAGCAGCGCCAAGCGCAGCTTGCTGCACTAAACTTCTGGCTTTTGTTTCATCCATTCCCATTTCTTTGCCTGCATCTATCATAGACTCCATTAGCAAAAAGAAATAAGCCGGTGAACTGCCCGATAGTGCAATCACTTGATCTAAATCTGACTCTTCATTTACCCACACTATTTCGCCGCCGCTTGACATCAAACGATCGCAAATGGCTTTCTGCTCGGTAGTAATGCTTTGAGGCGCATAGAGGCCAGTCATACCAACACTAATTTGCATCGGCGTATTTGGCATGGCGCGGATAAGCTTGATGTCTTGTGCCAGATAGTCGGTATATCGCTTTGCTTTAATGCCCGCAGCGATAGTGATGACTAACTTATTCGACAGCTCGACTGTCTGTAATGCTTCACAAACTTGTTGCATCAATTGTGGCTTTACCGAAAGTACTATGACATCGGCAGCTTGTGCCGCGGCTAAATTATCCTGAGAAACCAAAATCCCAAAATCGGCTTTTAGTGCATCGAGTTTACCTTGGCTGGGATTAGTCGCTTGGATGAGTTGAGCTGGATAGCCGCTATTGACTAAGCCACTGATGATGCTGCGCGTCATATTGCCGGCACCGATAAAGCAGATTTTCTGTTGATCCATTTGATTCTCTTCAGTGTGTTAACCGTTAACTTGTAACATCTTCACCTTAAATTAAGATGATAAAACGGTTAGTCATTTGAATGACTGAGCCTGATTATCGACTCTCGCTAATTGCTCTTAAATCGTTAATGTTCGGTGTACTTAAATACAGTATTTGGGCATAAAGTGCTAAAAACAAGGTTAAACTGACCTCTAACTAAATGCCTAAAGTGGATTTTACACTGCGTAATTGCGCTCACCAAAAATGGCACTGCCAATACGCACCATAGTTGAACCGCAGCTAATCGCTGTATCTAGGTCATTACTCATCCCCATTGAAAGCGTATCTACAGCGGGATAATGCGATTTAAGTTCTTGAAATAGATTGTTTAACATGGAAAACTCTTTAAGCTGTAACTCTGTATCCGCGGTTGCCGTTGGAATTGCCATCAGGCCCCTCAGTGCTAAGTTAGGTAGCTGAGCTATCAGTTCGGCCAGTGGCAGCATTTGAGCCGCATCTATGCCAGATTTTGTGTCTTCAGCACTGATATTAATTTGAATACAGACGTTTAATGGCGCCAATTCGGCCGGACGTTGCTCATTGAGACGTAGGGCAATTTTGTCGCGTGAGAGGGTATGCATCCAATCGAAATGCTGGGCGACTATGCTGGTTTTATTGGATTGAAGTGGGCCGATAAAATGCCATTCTATGTCCGGGAAATCCCCCTTGAGCGCAGTAATTTTTTCAGCGCCTTCTTGGACATAGTTTTCGCCAAAGCAACGCTGACCCGCTTGGTAGGCTGCTATAATGTCTTTAATAGGTTTAGTCTTGCTGACGGCAAGTAAGCGAATATTGCTGGGGTGGCGGGCACATTTTTGCGCTGCTTGTGTGATCCTGCGCTGTGCGATTGCGAGTCTGTCTGCTATTGTTGTCATGATGTAATTATCTAGTTGCAAGGATATCCCAAACGATGGAAATCACTGAGTTATTGGCATTTAGTGTAAAACACAAAGCCTCGGATCTACACCTTTCTGCAGGGATATCTCCCATGATCCGTGTTGACGGTGAAGTGAGAAAAATTAACCTGCCCGCGCTCGATCATCAAGGTGTACACAGCTTAGTGTACGACATAATGAATGATAAGCAGCGCAAGGACTACGAAGAACATTTAGAAATCGATTTCTCGTTCGAAGTCCCTAATCTTGCACGCTTTCGTGTTAACGCATTCAATCAATCCCGTGGTGCAGCGGCTGTGTTTCGTACCATTCCAAGTGACATTTTGTCACTTGAGCAATTGGGTGCGCCGGAAATTTTTAAAAAAATTGCCAGTTTCCCTCGCGGATTGGTGCTAGTGACTGGACCTACGGGGTCGGGTAAGAGTACCACACTTGCCGCCATGGTGGATTACGTGAATGAAAATCGACATGATCATATCTTAACCATTGAAGATCCTATCGAATTCGTTCACCAAAATAAGCAATGTTTGATTAACCAACGTGAAGTTCACCGCCATACCCACAGCTTTAATGCGGCGCTTAGAAGCGCACTGCGTGAAGACCCAGACGTGATTTTAGTCGGTGAGATGCGTGACCTTGAGACCATCCGTTTGGCTATGACCGCCGCTGAAACAGGCCACTTAGTGTTTGGTACCTTGCATACTACTTCTGCCGCGAAAACGATTGACCGTGTGGTCGACGTATTCCCCGCCGGTGAAAAAGATATGGTGCGCACTATGTTGTCTGAATCGCTGCAAGCGGTTATTTCGCAAACCCTGATTAAAAAGGTGGGAGGAGGCCGTGTCGCCGCCCATGAAATCATGATGGGCACGCCCGCTATCCGCAACTTAATTCGTGAAGACAAAGTGGCGCAGATGTATTCGGCAATTCAAACAGGTATGGCCCATGGAATGCAGACCTTAGAGCAATGTTTACAGAACTTAGTCAATCGCGGTCTTATCACTCGTGAAGATGCAATGGCGAAAAGTTCGAATAAACAAGCGACATTTTAAGGATTTATGATGGATGTTCGTCCGTTTTTAAAAGTGATAGTGGAACGCAAAGCCTCCGACTTGTTCATCACAGCGGGTTTTCCGCCGAGTGCCAAGATTGACGGTGAATTGCGTCCCTTGGCAGAAAGTGCGTTTACACCAGCACAATCCCTGGATTTTGTTGAGTCGTTAATGACTGAGGCTCAGAAGCAAGAGTTTCATTCCACTCGTGAGTGTAACTTCGCTTTTGCGGCAAAGGATTTAGGTCGTTTTCGGGTGAGCGCTTTTTGGCAGCGTGAATCGCCTGGCTGCGTGATGCGCCGTATTGAGACTAAAATCCCTGATGTCGATGATTTAAAATTGCCGCCTATTCTAAAAGATCTGGTGATGAGTAAACGTGGCCTCATCATTATGGTAGGCGGAACGGGAACGGGTAAGTCAACGTCCTTGGCGGCCTTGGTGGGTTATCGCAATGGTCATGCTCGTGGGCATATTTTGACTATTGAAGATCCGGTTGAATTCGTTCATGACCACAGAAAAAGCATTATCACCCAGCGTGAAGTGGGCATAGATACTGAATCTTTCGATGCGGCGCTAAAAAGCTCCCTTCGCCAAGCTCCCGATGTGATCTTGATTGGTGAAATCCGTACCCAAGAGACGATGGAGTTTGCGCTGTCATTTGCGGAGACGGGTCACCTTTGTATGGCAACCTTGCATGCCAACAACGCCAACCAAGCGTTAGACCGGATTATGCATCTCGTGCCTGAGAGTAAGCATCAACAGTTATTGTTCGATTTATCATTGAATTTACGCGGTATTGTGGCGCAGCAATTGATACCGAAAGTCGATGGCACTGGGCGTCGCGCCGCGATTGAAGTATTGATTAACACCCCAAGGGTGGCGAGTTTAATTGCGAAGAACGAGCTGCATTTACTCAAAGAAACCATGGCAAAATCCAACGAGCAGGGCATGCAGACGTTCGATCAGGCCTTGCTGAAACTTTATGTCGATGGCGAGATTAGTTACGCCGATGCGCTGCACCATGCTGATTCACCAAACGATTTACGTTTGATGATTAAATTGCAGAATAAAGAATCCACGGGCTCAGGTTTTATGGAAGGTGTCACCTTAGACATGGACTAACGCGATAGTCAGGTTCTGGGTTAGGCAGTTCTTTATGGGCTGCTTTTTGTTTGTGTATTAGATTTTCGTTCAGCTCAATCGGTTCTACTTCATCGCTATGTTGCCATTATCCATAGCTTTTATTTTTTAATTCAATATGATCTTTACCTAGTGCGTTTGCGTAATGTACTGGTAAAGGAGAAAGCAATGAAAAAATTACCCATGATATTCGCTATGACAGCGAGCTTTATGAGTGTTGGCGCTATGGCTGCTACTTGTCCCGAGTATCTGAACCTTGAAGTACGAAAATTACATTCTGAAGAGACAGTTAATCTGTGTGAATTGACTCAGGGAAAACCAGTGTTGATTGTTAACACGGCCAGTAACTGTGGTTACACCCCGCAGTTTAAAGCGCTCGAAAAATTGCATGAAAACTACAAAGATAAAGGCTTAGTGGTCATTGGTTTCCCATCGGATGATTTTTTCCAAGAAGAAAATGATGAGAAAGATACGGCTAAGGTGTGTTACATCAATTACGGTGTCACCTTTACTATGCTGTCGACATCGCCAGTACGTGGTAGTGACGCTAATAGTGTCTTCAAATACTTAGCCGAAAAAACCGGTGCGCCTAAGTGGAATTTTTATAAGTATGTCGTCAGCGGTGATGGCGCGGTTGTGCAACAGTTCAATTCTAAAGTGAAGCCAGATAGTGAAGAGCTTAAGCAAGCGATAGAATCTGTACTTTAATCTTACGAATATTTATTAATTAAGAGGCTGTTTTGGCTAAATTTTCAGGCTTATCCAAAGAAGTTGGACACGGGCAGCGCGGCAAAGTAGGCGTGTTGTTGTTGAATTTAGGTACTCCAGATGAACCCACAGCATCTGCTGTTAGACGTTATCTTGCAGAGTTTTTAGCGGATCCCCGAGTCGTCGAAATTCCTAAGCTAGTGTGGATGTTGATTTTACACGGGATTATTTTGAGGGTACGGCCTGCAAAATCGGCAGCGTTATACCAAAAGGTATGGACTGCGGCAGGTTCTCCGTTGATGGACATTAGTTTGCGTCAAACCGCAAAGTTAGCGGATAAGCTTAAAGCTGATAACCATGATGTTTCTGTGCATTTAGCCATGCGTTATGGCAGTCCATCGGTCGCCAGTACATTGCAAACTATGCATCAAAATGGCATTGATAAAATCGTGGTGTTACCTTTATATCCCCAATATGCGGCCCCAACCACAGGTTCTGCATTTGATGCGATTGCGGCTGAGTTGTCCAAGTGGCGCTATATTCCAGCACTGCATTTTATTAATACTTATCATGACAATGCTGACTTTATTAACGCGTTAGCTAATTCGATCACGGCTGATTTTGAAGCCCATGGTAAACCGCAAAAATTGGTGTTGTCTTACCATGGTATGCCTGAGCGTAATTTGCATTTAGGCGATCCTTATTACTGCTTCTGTATGAAAACGACTCGACTTGTCACCGAAAAACTTGGGTTAGGTAAAGATGAGTTTGTCATGACTTTCCAATCGCGTTTCGGTAAAGCCAAATGGCTACAACCTTATACCGATGCGACTTTGAAAGCGTTGCCGCAACAAGGCGTGCGTGATATTGCTATCGTCTGCCCAGCTTTTAGCGCTGATTGTTTAGAAACGCTGGAAGAAATTGTTGGTGAGAATGGTCATCTCTTTGCCGAGGCGGGTGGTGAGAAGTTCCGTTACATCGCTGCACTAAACGATGATGATGCACACATTACTATGATGGCCAACTTAGTGAAGCCACATTTTTGATCCGGTAATTTATCTGGTTAAACATCAAACTAAAAGGATAAGGCAACTTATCCTTTTCTTTTTTTTGTAGTTTTATTTATTGTGGCATTACTTGCTGAAGTTATTTTCGAAGTAGCTTTCGATGATAAGGACTGCCGACACCGCATCGACTTGACCTTTGGTCAGCGCCTTAAACCCGCCCAATTCGAATAATCTGGCCTTAGCATCAGTGGTAGTTAATCGCTCATCTTGAGTGGCTATTTTGACTTTGAACTTAGCATTGATGCGGTTCGCAAATTTACGCGCCCTGTGGGTCATATCTTGCTCTGTGCCATCCATATTTAAAGGCAGACCAACGACGACTAAGTCAGGTTGCCACTCTTTGATTAAGTCGCCTATCTGATCCCAATTTGGGATACCATCGACGGCCTTGAGTGATAATAATGGTGTGGCGCTGGCGGTGATCTCTTGGCCTATAGCCACACCAATGCTCTTAGTGCCAAAATCAAAGCCTAATACGGTTTTCGAATTCATAGTGTGCGGACTTATATTAATAAATAGGCTTAAGCGTGACCCGCTTGAGCTGAAACTTGCCAAGCATCAAATCCGAGAGCACGGCTGGCCTGTGGCCAACGGTCTTCGTGTTTAATGTCAAACAAGAGCGCATTCGTTGCTGGAATTGTGAGCCAAGAATTATCGGCAAGCTCTTGTTCGAGCTGATCTTTACTCCATCCAGCATAACCTAATGCGACGAGAAACTTCTCGGGCGATCTGTTGCTTCCAATCGCGGTTAACACATCACGTGAAGTGGTTAGCATTAAACCACAACCCAGATCTGTGCTATTGGCCCAATAGGGCTGAGAGGTATGCAGCACAAAGCCACGATCTTGGGAAACGGGGCCGCCCATCATGACATTGGCATTGAGCACTAAATCCGCGGAGACTTGCTCTGCCGGCAAATCCATTTGTTCTAATAGCGAATTAACTTCGATACCGAGCGGTTTATTGATCACCAGCCCCATGGCGCCTTTGGCATCATGTTCACAGATATAAATGACTGAGCGTTCAAAAAACGTACCGTGTAGTGAGGGCATCGCAATTAAGAAATGGTTCTGCAAACTCTCCATTAAACTACTCCGTTTGATGTGGCTAAGTTGATCTAGCTTGCTGCTATATTGCTAAGTCGGGCGAGATTAACCGCCAGCTAATTTAACTTTGTAGTTCTGCTTCTCAAGCAATAGCTTTAATTGCTCGCGGTTATCGGTTTGGACCTCAATAGTGAAATCTTTAACCGTACCACCACAACCGCATTGTTTTTTAAGGGTTTGAGCCATTGCTTTTAACGCGGTTTCATCGAGACCTAGGCCTGAGATAATCGAAACGCCTTTGCCTTTGCGGCCCTTACTGTCTCTATGGATCCTGACTATACCGTCGGATTCAGGAATCACTTTAGTGACGGGCTCTGCATTAATACGGCCTTTGTCGGTGCTGTACACTAAGGATACATTAGGATCTGCTTTCATAGATTTCATTCATTGGTGTTAAAAGATGACTTATACCCGTTCAGTTTATCAAATTTGCAGGGGTTCTGGGAGGTAAAAAAAGACCACTTGAGGATTATCCTTAAGTGGTCTGAACAAAATGCTAACTCTTTGCAGGGAAGTAAGCATATTTTTGAAAAGTAAGCTTAAAGCTCAGGATTAATTCATTCGCATGAATACCATGGCTATCAGCGCCACAGCGGTGAGTAATGCACTGGGCATAATAAATTTATGTAACTTAGGTAATGCAATTAAGCAGGCTGTTGTAACAAAACCAAATGCGGCGACTGTGGCATAGTTAGTGCCATTAGCAATGGTATCAATAACCAACCAGCCAAGGACTAGGAGGGGTAATATCAGTAAACTGGTAGGCAAATGACGTTTAATTTTGGCGTTATTCGCCTCGAGAGAAATTTTTTCTGGTGCAAGGAAAAAAATGGCAGATGCAACCATAAACGCGCTAATAAACCAGTACATTTCAACACCTCCCTTAAATCTCAATTGATAATCATTATCATCTTTGGCTTTGCTGAAGTCAAGCTGAATGAGATGCTGCTTTTTAATCAATTGAGTTGTAGATTAGGCTGTTGCTCTGTAAGCTAAATTCATATCTCTGATACTTGTCTTTGTTCGGGTCGAACATCTGAGGAAATTAAGATGAAAAATATTTTTGTAGCATTAGCTGTGTTGGCACTCAGTGCCTGTAGTTCGATGAAGTCAGGTTGGGATTTTGATCCTAGCGCCAATTTTACCCAATATAAAACCTATGCTTGGGTTGCTCAGAAAACGGATTCTGCTGGATATCATTTGGATGGCTTGATGGACCAACGGGTCAGAGAAGCGGTGAATAGCCAGTTAGCGAGTAAGGGGATGACATTAGTTGATGCAAAAGATGCTGATGTACTTGTTAATTATCTGACCAAAGTTGATAAGAAGATTAATGTTGATACCTTCAATAGTAATTTTGGCTACAACCCATACTATGGTCCAGGATGGGGTTGGGGCGGCAATATGCAGACCCAAACCACAGTAAGAGAATATGAAGTCGGCACCCTGATTATTGATTTGGTTGATAATAAAACCACTAAACTGATCTGGCGCGGTTCTGTTGCCGATACCATTCGCGACAAAAATACCCCAGAAGAAAGAGTACAGATCATCAATCAAGCTGTGGGCAGTGTGATGGCAAATTATCCCCCTAAGCCTGACACTAAGTAGTCCTGACTCAGTTTGAATAAAAATTAAGCGGCCTGAGGGCCGCTTTTTTGTGGCTGATTTTTATGCGTTTTGCCCATTCGATTAGATGATCTGCAGTTATTTATCATCTGATTGGATTTACGTTATTAATACTTATTAAAAATTCTATTTTCATAGATGACAATGTGAAGGTAACATTTTTATAACTGACTATTTTGTATAATATTTATCCTATAACATTAATAATGTAATAGGAGTCTGCATCAGATTATTAGTAAGATGATGAATTAATTTTTCTAATGATGAATTCAAAATAAAATCATTATAGAACTGAGAGGTTATCAGGCAGAATCAATTCTTTGAGTTGTTGGTAGTTGCAAAGATGCATGAGACGCAGATTATTGGATTACTTTGGCTGATTGGGATTATTGCCGAGGCGATGACGGGCGCTCTGGCGGCTGGCCGCAAGCAGATGGATTTGTTTGGTGTGGTGATCATTGGCTGCGCAACGGCAATTGGTGGCGGTACACTAAGGGATATGATGCTCGGAAATTACCCCTTAATTTGGGTTGAGCATGTGCATTACCTTATTGCGATTGCATTCGCTTCTTTGCTCACTGTCGCTATCGCCCCTGTGATGCGTTATCTGTCTAAGTTATTTTTGGCTATTGATGCCTTAGGCTTAGCCGTATTCTCCATCGTGGGCGCACAAAAGACGTTAATGCTGGGATTTAGCCCAACAATTGCCGTAGTCATGGGATTGGTCACAGGTGTCTTTGGTGGCGTTATCCGCGATATTCTGTGTAACCAAGTGCCTTTGATTTTTAAGAAAGAACTCTATGCGGTGATTTCACTACTGACCGCAGGTTTGTATATCGTCTTAAAAGCCTATCAGTTAACGGAATGGATTAATCTGGTTATTTGTCTAAGCGTTGGTTTTAGCTTACGGATGTTGGCGCTGCGATATCATTGGTCTATGCCGACCTTTGACTACCAATCCAGTGGCGATCAGCATACACATTAAATCGTAAAACCAAATCGTAGAAATAGAACCGTTAAACAAAAGGGCAGCTAAGACTGCCCTGTTTTTAGCTGTGAATTACTGCTGGGCTTGAAGGTTTTTTAAGGCTTCAAGCGCTGCATCATAGTTAGGATGCTCTGTGATGTTTGGTACTAACTCTTGGTATTGGAGCTTACCTTCTGCATCTATTATGAAAATGGCTCTAGCCAGCAAGCCGTAATCTTGAATTAACAAACCATACTTTTCACCAAAATCACGCCACACGCTATCTGATAGCACTTTGATTTTATCTACGTTTTCCACTTTACAGAAACGCTTCTGTGCGAAGGGTAAATCGGTACTGATCGTTAGCATGATGACGTCATCGGAAAAATGGCCAACTTCGCTGTTGAAGCGCTTCGTCTGCAGTGCGCAAACACCTGTATCTAGGCTTGGCACGGCACTTATCAGTACAGTTTTACCCTTAAAATCACTTAGCATCACTGGCGTGAAATGCTCATCAACGACTTTAAACCCCGGCGCCATTTGCGACAATTTTGGTCTTTTCCCTTCCAAGGTGACTGTTTTTTCACCCATTAAAACCTGTGTTTTCTCACTGGCGAGTGTATTGGGGCTCATCAGAACTAGGCTATAAATACAGCTTGCGGCTAAAAATGAAACATATTTTTGCATTGGATTTCCTCACACATGAATATCTGTGCCTTCGCTAATATCTGTCCATTAAGGTACGCTAAAATGATGCGTAGAACCATAAAAAAAGGTCGGTAATTACCGACCTTTTTTTATCCATTAATTGTTATTTGCTTAGCGGTAATTCTTTGACATGGATATCCATTTGTGGGAATGGAATACCGATATCTGCAGCGTCTAATGCATTTTTTATTTGCTCAAGCAGTTGGAAACGTGCAGTCCAATAATCAGATGTTTTTACCCAAGGACGAACCACGAAATTGATTGAAGAGCTAGCCAATTCAGAAAGTCCAACTGTATATGCTGGATCTTTTAACACATACTGGTTGTTATCTAAAATATCGGTCAATACTTTTTTAGTGAGTGCGATATCGGCGGAATAAGATACGCCAATCACTAAATCGATACGACGACTATCCATCGCTGAGTAGTTAGTGATAGTGCCATTCATGATAGATGAGTTTGGCGCTACGATAACTTTATTATCAGGAGTGCGAAGCTTGGTTGAGAATATGGTTATTTCATCAACAGTGCCGGCGATACCTGCAGCTTCAATATAGTCACCTACGCGGCAAGGGCGGAATAACACCATTAATACACCCGATGCAAAATTAGACAGAGAACCTTGTAGCGCTAAGCCTATTGCTAAACCTGCAGCACCGATAACGGCTACCAGTGATGCGGTTTGTACGCCAATTTGGCCTAACGTAGCAATAACCGCGAAAACAAATACCACTGCCCAAGCGAGGTTTGCGACAAATGAAACGACTGTCGGATCAACTTTACGGCTGTTAAGTAATTTACGAACAAGCTTCTGCGCTACGCCTGCAAAGTATTTACCAACAAAGAAGATGATAATGGCGAATAATGTTTTTAAGCCATAAGTCACAATCAGATCTGGTGCTTGCTTTAATAAACCTTCGAGGTTTTCCATTGAATAACTCCCTAAATATACGCTAACAAAAACTATTTATTATTGACGATAAATTCTACTCGCCGATTTAAACTGCGCCCTTCGCTAGAACGGTTGTCCGCTACAGGTTCAGATATACCTTTACCTATTACGGTAAAGCGATTTGGATTAAAGCCATAATCTTCAACCAAAATACGTTTTACATTTTGAGCCCGTTGAAGTGATAGTTGATAATTAAACTCTGGTGTACCAACGATATCTGTGTGGCCTACTAAGGTTAATTCAGCATCATTTGTTTCTAAGAATGCTTTTACTAAGGCTAAAGTTTTCCATTGAGAAAAGTCAACCTCGGCAATGGCAAATTCAAAATACACCATAGCTGCAGAAATATTATGACAATCTGTGTTTAACTCAGCATTTGAATGACTCATATCGCAAACTGGTGATGCAGTTATTTCCACAGCGGCTTCTTCCACACAACCATTAGCCATAACAGGTGTATTTGGCTCTGTGTTAGGACAGGCATCTTTGATATCTGGCACTCCATCTCGGTCAGTGTCAGACCAAGCAAATACCTGTGATGTTAGGCTTAAACTTAATAGCAAAAGCGCTAGCTGAATCCATCGAGATTGGGAGTTTTTCACTACAAATCACCTATTGAACGATAAGTATTAGTCAAAATTACTAAAGCGATCGCATTGTTGTAGCATGACCATCTTAGTGTGGCATTCTAACGAGTAAGACTCTTTTCGCCAAGCTAAACGCGTACAAGCGTCCATACATCGACAGATAGATATCGGCAAGATCTTGAGTATATTTATGTTTTTATTAGTAGATGTCAGTATGTCGATACTTGCTTCAAGTATATGCGAGGTTCTACATCGGTAAATTTGTCGACAAGTATGACGATAAACTATACAAAATAAGCCTTTAGCGCTAGAGTCTTGAGCCCATTATGCGCCAACCAAACTTTAAGTTGAGGACAAGATGATAGATTTACGCAGTGATACTGTTACCCAGCCAACAGCAGCCATGCGGTTAGCCATGTCCAGAGCCGAAGTGGGTGATGATGTTTACGGTGATGACCCTACGGTAAATAGTTTGCAGGATATGGCTGCGGAGATGTTTGGCTTTGAAAGTGCATTATTTACCTGTTCGGGTACTCAAGCAAATTTATTGGCTTTGATGGCCCATTGTGATCGTGGAGATGAGTACCTGTGCGGTCAGCAGGCTCACAATTATAAGTTCGAGGGCGGCGGCGCCGCTGTCCTAGGCAGCATTCAACCTCAACCTTTAATGAATCAATTAGATGGCACTATTGCATTAGCTGACATTGAAGCCGCAATTAAGCCTGATGATATCCATTTTGCTCGTACTCGTTTGCTTAGTTTAGAGAATACGATTGGCGGTAAGGTTCTCCCGCAAAGCTATTTGGCGGATGCGCAGGCATTAGCCTTTAATCGCGGATTAAAAATTCATTTAGACGGTGCGCGAGTTGCCAATGCTGCGGTGGCGCAGAATATCGCGATAAGTGATATCACGGCGCACTTTGATTCAGTGTCGATTTGTTTATCCAAAGGATTATGTGCGCCAGTCGGCTCATTACTCTTAGGTGATGAACGCTTGATTAAGAAAGCCATTCGTTGGCGTAAAATGCTTGGTGGTGGCATGCGTCAAGCTGGGATACTTGCCGCTGCGGGTAAGCTTGCTTTAACTGAGCAAGTACAACGGCTTAGTGATGATCATGACAATGCGGCGTACTTAGCTCGGCAGTTGGCAGAATTCAGTGAGTTCGACGTCAATTTAGCCGCAGTACAAACTAATATGTTATTTGTTACATTAGCATCCCATATTGATGCGAACTTATTGGCTAAACACTGTCGAGCGGAAGGCATCCTGATAAGCCCAGGGCGTACGCTTCGGCTTGTGACTCATAAAGATGTCAGCCGTCAGGACATAGATAAAGTGTTGCGTGTTGTTAAGCAGTACCTCAAAGCCTAAGTGTGGATTGATTTCCGGTTTTACTGAAATGCCCGAGCTTTGTCTTGGGCATTTTTATAGGCAGATATTGCTTAATGTTGAATTATTAAGCAATTAATGAATGATTTGCTAAAACAAGCTTTAGACAACAGGCGAAATGTTTGCGTTTATCTATACTAAAAACAACAAGATTATATCGCTAAGGTAACTTTAGGTTGAAGCCTAATAACAATACTAATAAAGGGGTCGATTATTGGACAAATCGGATCAGTGAATTGGAAATGCCAGCACTGTGTTCGACTGTTAAATCGCTAGAAAAGCTCGCCAAGGATGACGTTTCCTCTCTCGCATTACTCGGGCGTAGCGTGATGCACGATAACGCCTTAACCTCTCGTATTCTTCGAGTTGCTAATAGCGCTATTTACCATAAAGGTAGTAGCCAAATCTCTACTGTCAGCCGAGCGGCTATAGTGCTTGGTTTCGATGCGGTGCGAAATATCTGTATCACAGCCAAGTTACTCTCAAGCTTGTTAGAGAGTAAAAATTTGGCACCTAACGTATATCAAAGATTAATAAAGTTGATGGCTAAAGCATTTCAAGCAGCCATGATTGCACGGATGATGTTGAGCCATTATGATGAAGAAATGCAGGAGGAAGCTTTTATAGCCTCTTTACTGTATCACATAGGTGAGAGCGCTTTTTGGAGTATTGGTGGTGAGTTCACCGAAGAGTTAGATCTAAAACTACGTGAATGTGCAACGCCAGCAGAGGAACGAAGTATAACCCGCGAAGCCCTCGGCACTTCTTTTTCACTATTAACTCAAAGTATTGCCCGCAATTGGGGATTGGGAGAACTGTTGGTCCATGCAGTTAATAATCCTGAAGACCAAAGACCTGAAATTCGGTCTATTTTTATTGCGGATAAGCTCTGCGATATTTTATCTCAGCCTAATCTTGATAAGCAGGAATTAGGGAAACGTATCACGCAAGCGGCGAGTTTTACTGGACTAGAAGAAAATGAGTTTATGGTGCGGATGCAACGCTGCGCGAATGCGACCCATAAGTTAGCTGAAGTATATGGTGCTAAGGTGTTGCTAGACTATCTACCTGATCCTAAGCGTATGGTCACAGTTAAACCTGTTCCACTTCCCATTCCATTAGATATGCCTGTCTATCAAGTTAACTTGAATATTCAGTTAGCTAAGCTACGAGAATTAACAGGCTTCGCCATTAATAAAGCCGATTTTAACCAAATCATGCAAACGGTTCTCGAAGGTATACTTGAGGGCGTTGGCGTTGACCGGTGCGGCGTGCTGTTATTGTCACCAAGCCGTAAACAACTTCAACCTAGAGTGATATTAGGTCGTGATGCAGATGCCATTAAGCAAGAGTTTATTATCGATTTGAGCGATAGGCGGGGATTATTTTACCAAGCGATGGAGCATAAGTTACCGCTTTGGGTAGATGATCCTAGCTCTAAGAAATGGCAAGAGCAGTGTAAAGAATTACAAGCGCAACATGTGTCACGTCAAGGCTTTTTATTAGCACCATTATTAGTCGATAGTAAAGTGATCGGGTTTTATTATGCGGATAGGGGCCCTTCGGAAAGGGCATTTGAAGACGTGGATTTTCAAAGTTTCATCCACTTCTCCCAATTGGCGAATGTGTGTTTTACTGTGTCCCTGAGATAGTGAGTTTGCTTAAGTTGTTGTTTTTTATGTTTTTTCAATTTAAAGCTGTATTCTTTCGAAATTGCATTCTTTCAAACTGTATTTTTGGGAGTACTGCACTATTGTTTGTTTGCGGCTTTAATCTCGGCAGTTATTTGCTTGGCTACCTCATTAGGAATGGGAAAGCTTAAATGGTATTGCGCTATTTCCCAGTTGCCATTGGTTTTGATTAAAGTGCCAGTTCCTCGACTGACGCCATAGGCTGGACTATTTAATAACTCGTCAAACAATATGACATTGCCGTGTTGGATTAAATGACGCTCAGTTAAATCATAGCGCCAACCTTTTGTGGGGCGGGAGTAACGTTCAAATTCCGCCATTCCCCAGCGCTCACTCGCATCCGTGCCAATAAAAATGCCGTCTTTTCGGTACAGGGCAAAATATTTATCCCAATTGGCATCGCTTGAATATTGGTTGAGTAAATCTAATACGTGAGCCGCCGCTTGTTGATCAGGATTCGAAGTCGTTTGAGCGCTTTGTGTTGGCGAGTCCTGTGCCTGTACGCTTACATTAAGGCCGCCAAGCATTAACGCGCTGAGCAGTAACCCCAAGGTAGCGCGATGAATATTGGAACCTTTAACTGAGAATGCATGAGTGTCTTTGAGCATTTGCGTGCCTCTACTTTTATGGGTTAATGCCAGTTTATCGGATCGAGTTGATAAAAGCGGCTCAGTTCCCGATACAAGTCTGGGTGTTGTTGGTAAAAATCCTCTGGTTTCTCAAAAAAGACTTCGGTGATGACGGCAAAAAACTCAGCGGGATTAGTCGCACCATAATAATTAAATAATGAGGGGGTGCTAAAATTTGCACTGTGTTGTAATTGGGTAAATTCCCTACTTAGCACTTCAGACCAAGTGCTGTAGTCGGCAAAATGCTGCAGAATGGGTGCGCCATTGGCTTGGCCATCTTCTTGATCGAGCTGATGGGCAAACTCATGGATTACGACATTATTACCATCATGGGGATCGGCGGCGCCGTCTAAAGTATTTCTCCATGAGAGCACAACTTTACCGTATTCCCATGATTCCCCTGCCAGCACATTGCGTTGTTCCCACACGATACCGCTAGTGTCTTTATGTTGATTATTGACGATAAAGGCATCGGGATAGACCAAAATCTGTTTCAGTTTGGGGTAAAAGTCGGTTTTACGATTGAGTAGCAGTAGACAGGCTTGGGCTGCGATTGTGACTCTTACTTCATCCGTGATCTCAAAATTATCGCAGCCGATAAAGACTTTTTCATCGATGAAAATTTGGATATGCCGTTTGAGTTGCAGTTGTAGATCTGCGGGTAGAGCATGGAAGTAAGGCAGTCTTTTTTTGAGAATACTGCGCCATTCTTTTGGAAAAGGTTTCATCGTGACTCGTCGACGATGTAAGGTCCTGCGCCAACGACTCGACAGTAGCCAGGTAATTGCGCCAATTCCTAGGATAAGCGTGATAACAATAGCGAGCATACTTCCCTGACTTAATCCTGATTAACTTAGTATTAGCTAATGGGGGTGAAGTTAGCTTAACTCAATCCTCTGGTGAAAAAAGAAACTGAACAGTCGCCGCATTTTATGGTTAGGAATAGCGAACAGGTTGGTTTAGTCGTGTCTCTGTACGATTACGACCTGTTAGTTTGGCGTGATAGAGAGCCTCATCAGCTTGATTAATTAAGCTATTCGTATCCATAGGTTGTGATCGCTCCCAGCAAGTAATACCAGCGCTGATTGTCAGTATGCCGTCATGGGGGGAGTCTTCATGTGGTATTTTTAAACTGATGATTTTATTGCGTAATACTTCAGCAAAATGATATGCCTCCTCGAGATTGCTCGATGGTAGTACTATCATGAACTCCTCTCCGCCATAGCGGGCAAGCATGTATGTGGGTTGTTTCAAGATCGATTTGGTGGCATTCACGATTTTCTTAAGACATTGATCGCCTGCGACATGACCATACCTATCGTTAAATTGTTTAAAATTATCAATATCAAACAGAATTATACCTAGGGGCATGTTGTGGTCCCTTGCATACTCTAATTCTTTTTGGAGTTGTAAATCTAAATAGCGGCGATTATAGCAGCCAGTTAATCCGTCGGTTTCGGCCATGCCTTTAACCTGAGCTGCATAGCTTTTTAATGTCTCTAAGGAGCTCACCATTTGCTGGAGCTCTAAGTTATCAGTGACAGGCATTCTGGCGTCGAGTTTTTCATTGGCAATAGCATTCATTGCATCTCGAGTCGCCATGACAGGCTTGATGATTCCCTTAGTGATAAAGTGCCAACTGGTGAGCCAGATGAAGAAGCAATATAAGATGCCACTGCAGAAAATCAATACGATAAATGCGGTGCTATCGTTTTTAAGTTCGCGGCCTGTTTGCTGAATTTCATTTTCAACTTGGTTAACGAGATCCTGCGTATAGGTCGCAACGATTTGTGCGGCATCAGCTTGGTATTCTAAATGCGCATTGGCGATATGAGTGCTTCTAATCGCTTTGCGAGAAAGTTCAAAGAGGTTGTCTTCACCGACCATGGTCTGTTTTATTTGTGATAACAAATTCAAATATAAGTTTTTATCGCCACCGATACTATCAAGCATAGCCTCCATGCTTAACAGCAGTCGCATAGCATCTCTTTGGGTTTGGTTTAGTTCAACTAGATTGTCGATGATATTCACTTGAGTTAACTGGGTAAATAAGTGTTCTCCTAGATGACTAAATAAAGATAGCTGCTGATTGGTATTGATATTTAAAGCAATCTGGTCAACGTTTCTCAGCTTAAGCTGACGTTCAGAGTCCGTATTAATATGCTGAAATTGGGTTTGCATTTCATCGCTAAATCCCGACGCCATTGACGTTAAGTTGGCTTGAATATTGGCTGCCTGTGAATTGGCTTGTAAGGCAGTATCGGTTAACGTGTTGAGTAATGGCAGTTGTTGTAAGTAATACAGTTGAGTATCTAAGGCGTGATTTAATTCTTGCTTATTGACAGTAGAAGTTTCTATTGAGGCCAGTAGTCGTGAGTCATTGATAAGTAATTCCCATTGTGTAGAAAGTTCACCTAACAGGCTAGTTCTTTGTTTTTCATCATAATAGTTATTCAAGCGTGCAGTAATGATTTGTAGTTTTTCACTGTTTTTTGCCAGTTGCAGCGCAGTGGTGACTTTTACCACATCTACCCCGACTAAGTGTTCAATTTCTGATTTGAGTTGCTGTGACAGTAATATGGCGACAACACCATTTAATAGCGCCATGCCCACTATGATATAGAAGGCTGAGGTTATTTTTTGTTTCAAACTTTTCAGTGGTTTAGTGCTTGGCATTATTTTCTTTGTCAATAGCAGGTACCTCTCCATAGGTATTTTGGAGGTGTTTTATCTCTGCACTTAATTTAATGAAAATATCTTCACTGTTAGCGGGTCTGCGGCTTGCGCTAAAACAGGCGTGGCTGAGTTCAGGGTAAATTTGTCCCATGGCAGTACTGGTGAAATGCCCAAAGGATAAGACCTTAGTAGACCAAAACATATTGGCTATGTGGCTTGCCTCAAATGCGCCTGCTATGCCTCTTAAAGATTCATCTTTAAATTCTGGGGCTGTTACTACATCCATACGACAGGGATTACCACCCCCCATAGCATAGGCATGTTGTGCCTCATAGGTGCCCATATATTTGAGCAGCCAATAGGCAGCTTGAGGGTTTTTGCTGTCGTAGCTAACGGCAAAGGCATAAGCGCCATTGTAGGGATAACCGCCAGGCACTTGGCTTACGGCTAGACGCGCGCCGAGAATGTTCTGTTCAACTTTAAAGGATTTATACCACAGATTATTGTAGGCAAAAGGCCACATTGCCGCTTGACCTGTTGCAATAGCATTAGCTGCTTCATTGAAAGCAAACTGCTCGTTAGCGGGAACGGCATAGGGCATTAATTTGCGATATTGCTTGGCCGCTTCAATGGCTTCATGGTTGATGGTGGGCACTTCAAAATGGGAGATCTGTTTCTGGCTGTTATAGACGGGCTGCATCCAAGTGCCACCTAAGCTCCAAATCATGCTAGAGAATTCATCGTTAATATGGGGTTTATCACCCGACATTAGCGCTAGTCCGTAAAAGTCATGAGTCAGTATTTTATCCGCCAATGTAGTGCCTGCTTTACGAGTGAAGAACTGAGCTTGATCTCGTAACTCTGTTAAGGTTTTTGCTGGTGCGAGTGGATAGCCAAACTGACGCAGAAACTGAGCTTTTTCAGTTTTATTATCAAAGAGATCTGCTCGATAATGATTTCCCATAACATAATTGTTATAGGGAATAGCATGGATTTCACCTTGATAGGACAAGATGTTAAGTAGCGATGGGTAATAGGGTTCTAGGTATTTCTCCATGGCCTTTTCGCCATCGGGATCGTACAGTTTAGCGAGTTCAATTAAGGGCACTGTATAACCATTGGCAGCCCATTCTTTAGCCCAGCCCGCTTCCATTGTGAGTAAATCGTATTTGCCTGAACCTTGAAGTAAATTCTGGGTCTGTAAGTTAAACATATCCTCTAATTCAGTACTGACCACCTGCACTTTTACGCCGGTTTTTGCGGTGAATTTAGGTAACATTTCTTGGGTTAAATAGTCGGTCCAAAATCCTTTTTCAGCGACCAAAGTGATGGGGGTTTTGTTTGTTAGCGGCGGGATTTGTGCCAATGAAAATTCTGCGTAACAGGGCATCATTATCGCTGCGGTTAAACAAAGAAAAATAAATCCGATCTGTTTTAACAAAAATAACACCTTAATGTTACGTATTGACTCTGAGTTAATATCATTAATTCAGCATTATGTATATTTAAGGATAGGTGGGATCAGAACTTATGCCGCGATTTTATGATGGTTTTTATTGTGTTTTTTACTTTTTGAGTAAAAAGCCGGTAACTCGATCTTAGCTAAGTTACCGGAAAAGGGTGGGAGTAGTGCGAATCGTTAACGGTTTTGGCGTTGTTCT
Source organism: Shewanella sp. NKUCC05_KAH (assembly GCF_019345585.1). Classification (NCBI taxonomy): domain Bacteria; kingdom Pseudomonadati; phylum Pseudomonadota; class Gammaproteobacteria; order Alteromonadales; family Shewanellaceae; genus Shewanella; species Shewanella sp. NKUCC05_KAH. The sequence goes on along the minus strand of NZ_JAHKQZ010000005.1, from coordinate 227,840 downwards.
CGTAATTGCCTCAAGGCAATAGGTAGGTCGAAGTGTTGTTCAATCAAGAGTCGAAGCAGTTTTGATTTGGATATAGTGCTTTCTTCTGCCAGTGTAGCAAGATGGGTTATAGCCGCTTCACTGAGGGAAAATGTTGCTTTGCGATAGTGTGTTTTAGTTTCTACTTTTGCCGGAAATAATACGTCTGTTTCTAGGCTTTGGTTGTGCAAGCTCAACACATTGGAATGGCTCTGGGCCATGTGAGTTGTGATGTGATTTGCCTGTGAGCCTGTGTTTTTTGTGACAGTTGCATCTGCTTTATGATCTAGATTGCTTTTTATCTTATTCAGACTTTGTCCCATTGCGTACAAGTTTGCCGCCTCAATAAACTCATCTAACGAAAGCGAGTGCTGTAAGCTGCTAGATGACATAGCGTTTTTCTTGAGATCGCTGAGTCCCATTTTGCCCCCTTCGTTGAGTGGTCGTGTGAGTGGATTGAGTTTGATGGGTCAAATGATGATGCATTTGACTCACCCCCTGAGCGTGTATCGCGGGATGTAGGAGATTGGCTAAGCTGGCAGCACAATCGACTTGGAATAGTTCGCAGGCGATAGTGCGAATTTCTTCGGCTGCTTTTCCTGTGGGCTCGATTTCAATTACCGATAATCCTGATTCTTCACTGTCATCATAAACATTGCGACAGTAAGTTATCGCGTCAAGGACATGGATATCATAGGTTTTACAGACTTCTTTGGCCTCTAAAATTCGGTTAGCTTGATTGGGTAGACTTGGACATTGGGTGATCACAAAAGAAGCCCGTAACTTGGGATTAATCATCTTACACGTCGCGACGATATCGTCCATGTGACATACGGTTTTTAAATCGCGGCGCTTAGGTCTTAAGGGCATTAAAATGTAAGAGGCGACTGACATGGTTGCTCGTAGCGCTAGGTTATCTTGCCCACCGCAGTCGACTATGACTACATCATAGTGTTGCTCAAGACTGAGTAAGTCATTACGGATCTTACCGTAAAGTTGCACGCAATTGATGCTGGCAAGTTGCGGATTGTTGTTTCTTGCATGGATCCAATCAGAGGTAGTGCGCTGGGGATCGCAGTCCACCATAATGACCGAGGCGCTACATTCTGTAGTTAGAAATACAGCTATATTTTGGGCCAAGCAACTTTTACCGCTGCCGCCTTTTTCTCCACCGATTAAGACTATCATGACGCATTCCTTAATTCTTTTGATGACCCTTGTGCAGCGAGTTGATGTGTTTGGAGCTATCCGCATTGATGTCCGAAATCGAATGTAAACCTAATGTTAATCTCGGTCAATTGGCTGATTTTTTGACGTTTTTTAATTAAATTGTCGTAGGCGTTTTTCTGTCAGTATCTGGTCATATGCCGTTAATTTGACAAAAAAGATGAGACGAGGGATTTATAAAAATGTTTTTTTATCTTATTGGTTTTACATTGTTTTATGTGTTATCCGTCAGCTAAAAGGTTTGTTTGTGGTGATCGGTAACTGTGCATAGGACTTAGGGTGTAGTTTTTTATTTCTTCCTTGGTACAAATGTTAATTTTATATTTCTAAATGTTATTAACTGATCTGAGTAAATTATCAGCTTCTCAGTCGAAAGTGGTCTTGTTTGGTGAGGCACTTGTCATCAAACTGCCAAATGCTGGCTTTATCATCTCTATAGACTGACGTCTAAATCGCTTGAAATTTCAACCATGGAGAAGGGATGCCAAATGGATATCAAAACTATTATGCCTATTAAGTTTGAACTCGTTGAAACTGCACCGTTATTTCATGAACTACTTAATCTGCGGGCCACAGTTGGCCTCCCTTCTATTGGCGTTGAACTTGCGGATGTACAGGCATTGTTCTGGGTCTCTATTCGATTAAGTGACAAGACTGAATTGGAACATGCAGGCGCTGGGGCCGCTAAGTCTAATCTATTGGCAACGGCGTGTGTTTATGGCAACAAGCCCGGGCATTTGATGATTGAAGATTTTATTGTCTTACCCGAATACCAATCCTACGGGCTAGCAAAGATAATACTTGAGCGGGTGATGGCCTTTGTTGATGACCATGCGAGTGCGGGAACTTGTGTCAGTATGACCGCCCATGGTGAGCATGAGCGCTTATGTAGTGAATATGGTTTTCAGTATGCACCCTGCGCTAATTTAGGGCCTAATTTGTTAAAAATTATCGCTTAATATTCATGTGAGAATGCCTTTTAGGTGTTCGCTAGCGCGTATTTAAGCCCTTGGGTATATAGTTACTTTTACGTAGTTAACGGCGACATTCGTTCGCTTATGTTGTAGCATCCGTAGGATTATCGTGACGTTCTGTATGAGATAACAACCTATGGATCAGCAACTCCTTATTGATGCTGTTAATCAAAAAATGCCCTTTGGTAAGTACGCTGGACGTAAGTTGCTCGAACTACCCGAACCTTATTTGGTGTGGTTCCATAAGCAAGGTTTTCCTCAGGGGAAACTTGGTGAGCAATTAGCGCTAATGTACGAAATCAAACTTAATGGCTTAGAAGGCATGCTAAAACCTCTGTTGAAATGAGTTCCCTTCTTTTAAGAAAAATACTGCTTTTGCGATAAGTGTTGTATTTCGTGATAGAGATTAGCGATTTATTGTTTTTAGCGTGCTTTAATGCAGCATATTAGCAAAACAAAAGGAACGCAGGCATGATGGCAAAATGGGTAAAATTAGCGGCAGTAGCGACTTTAGCGTTAGGCATGTCAAGTGCTTGGGCTCAGGGTGTCACCCACGAAGGTACTGTTGTTGATACTATGAACGGTGGTGGTTACACCTACGTACAGATTAAAGAAGCTGATACCACTTTTTGGGCCGCGGGTCCTCAAACTGAAGTGAGCAAAGGCGATAAAGTGGCTGTGGTTGAGCAAATGTGGATGAACGAATTCACCAGCAAAACCTTGAACCGCACCTTTGATAAACTGTTATTTGTTGGCCAAATCGATAAGAAATAGTCAGCAGTATCGAGTGCGCTAACCTGAGCGCCTCTGTAATTCAACGGCTTCGATACTTTCGAGGCCGTTTTTGTTTTTAGCGTTCAATGCCGCTAAATCTGAGTTTGTGACTATCTCGATGGGGACAAAGGCGGCAAAATAGCGGCTATTTTTCTAGCCGTTATTACTCAGCAGGGGATCACTCAAGTTATGGCGTTTGAACAGTTCGAGATCCAGCCTTATCAGTCATGTTATGCACGTGAAGTGAGTGAGTTATTTCACCTTTGCGTGCACAGCATTACCCATGTTCGTTATGCGCAGGCGCAGCTTATGGCTTGGTCTGCGGCGCCAAGATCGGCTAAACATTGGGATTTACGGTTACGTCGCTCGAAGGCGTGGGTGGTTTTAGCCATAGATGAAGCGACTGCTTCTTCAGTTTGTTGCGGTTTTATCAATGTCGAAACCCATTTCCCCCGTCAAGGTTACTTAGATAGCTTATATATACATCCAGATTATCAAGGTAAGGGATTAGGTGAGCGCGCTTATCTTGTTTTAGAAGCTTGGGCTAAGGCACAAGGCTATGTGCGCTTGAGCTTGGACGCATCTTATCTCTCTAAAGGGTTGTTTACTCGGATGGGATTTATTCAAATACAGCGCAGTTATCAGCAAAAACTTGGGCAAGTGATCCCAGGTTTCTATATGGAAAAGAATATAGGAAAGAATATTTAACGTGCGTTTACTATGGTTTCAGCTAGAAAGTGATGTAAGGTATTCCACAGTAAAACATTAGCTTAACGCCGTTTAGTGACACTATTTAACTAAATCAGCACTGTTTAGCTTAAATTAGAATTCGGTTAATCTAAGTCAATTAATGATTCAAGATGGAGGGCTGAGAATGAAGATTCGACTATTTACGCCATCGGATGTCTCGCAGCTGGCGGCAATCTTTGAGGCGAGTGTAATGCAAGGTTCTGGCGAGTTTTACTCGTTTGCCGAGCGCTCTGCTTGGGCTTATATCGAAGGTGAGATCCGCAGTGAGAACTATTGGCTTGAACGCTTACAGGGAACCACTATTTGGGTTGCCGAAACCGATAATATGCTGGTGGGTTTTATCAATCTTAAGATAGGCGCCGACAGCGATGTTGAAGCCGCTGCTGAAGTGGAATGTTTGTTTGTTCATCCAGAATATGCCCGTTCTGGGGTGGCTACCTCTTTGTATTTTGCGTTGTTTGAAGAAGTTAAAATCTTAGCGCTGAAACGATTAACAGTTGAAGCATCCTATCTCGCGCGACCTTTTTTTGAGAAACAGGGATTTCGCAGTATTCGTCGTAATGAACATAAGCGTTTTTTGAATGCGACGGATAAAGCACAGGGCCAAGCTCAAGTGTTGGTTAACTTCAGCATGACGCTCGCCCTCTAACTCAGCTTATCAAGGGCTGTTCTGGTAGCTAAACGAGGCCGTTAGCACGGCTTTATCACATCGCCATAGAAGCGCCAATAAAAAACACTGCCAAAGATGACTTGTGGCAGTGCTTCTCGGTGAGTGCTTATCAAGCTGGCATCTAATCACTTACTCAATTGTTTGCTTGGTAGTTTGCTAATAACTAATAACTAATAACCAATAACCAATAACTAGTGAAGCTGAATTATTTAATCGCTTGTATTACGCATTAGGCGATAAATCGAACACTAATGCGGTAACTGGGCCGCCTGTTGCAGTAAAGTCGACACTTGCGAGTTGTGTCAGATGTGCGCCGTCCCCAGCCATGAGTGTTGTGCCATTGATATCCAACGTACCTTCAATCAATTGAACAAACAGATGACGATTTGCTTGAGCGGCGTTTCTGTCCATCGTCATTTTTTCGCCTTCACTCAACACTAAACGATATAGGGTCGCATCTTGTTGCACTTTGAGCGTGCCATTTTCACCGTTTGGTGTCACTACAGCCGTCAGTGGCGAGCTTTGCTCAAATGCTTTTTGCTGATAGCCCGCATCTATGCCTAAAGTATCTGGGCGGATCCAAATCTGTAAAAAGTGCAGCGGCTCGGTTTTAGAGGCATTAAACTCGCTGTGGTAAATGCCTTTACCTGCGGACATCAATTGAAACTCTCCTGCGGGTAAGGTTTTGATATTGCCGAAGCTATCCTTGTGAGCGATAGTGCCGGATATCACGTAACTGATGATCTCCATGTCTTTATGACCATGGGTATCAAAACCTGCGCCGGGTGCCACTCTGTCATCGTTGATGACTCTTAGGGATGATATCCCCATGTGCTCTGGGTCATAGTAGCTAGAGAAAGAGAAGGTATGTTGACTCTTTAGCCAGCCTAAATCTGCTTGACCGCGATCTTGTGCTTTTCTTAATGTGATCATCTTGCTTTCCCCTTTATTTGATGCGGTTAGCGAATAGGTTATCTACAGCGAATTTGCCAGCACCTGATACCGTCAATGAGACTGTGGCTGCTAATAGGGCGAGACCAAATTCGTAACCGTTATTGGCAAGGAACAGACCGTTGCCTATATGTACCGAGAAAATCGCCACAACCATAGTGAATGACAAGACGAGGGCCGTTGGGCGAGTCAGCAGGCCAAGCAATAGGAACAGGCCGCCGAAGAATTCACTTGAACCTGCCATCAATGCCATTAAGTAACCTGGCGTCAAACCAATGGATGCCATCCATTGTCCAGTGCCTTCTAAGCCGTAACCGCCAAACCAGCCAAACAGTTTTTGTGAACCATGGGCGATTAAGATGATCCCGATAGGAATGCGCAGTGCCAGTGGGGCAAAACTCGGGGCTGATTTCAGTGTTTTTGTGATCAGTGCTTTCATGGGATATTCCTCATTTCAAATTATTTAACGAATAGTTAAGGGTATTGTTCATTCAGTCTTAAGTCAGTTTGGCTGCAGTTCCGAAGAACTTCGCCATTGCTAAGCAGTGTAGACTTGACCTTTGGCAAAGAAAATCGGAACATTTTCAATGTCCATTTCAAATAATTTGAATATAAGGTTTATATGTTGCCATCTATTAGTCTCGATGGATTAATCGTGCTCGATGCCATTGATAAAAAAGGCAGTTTTTCCGCTGCTGCCGAGTCTTTGTTTCGGGTGCCGTCGGCACTGACCTACACAGTGCAGAAACTGGAAAGCGATTTAGGCACAAAATTATTTGAACGTAAGGGCCAGCGCGCCGAGCTGACCTTAGTCGGTCAACTTGTGCTGCGCCAAGGCCGAGAAATCCTTGCGGCAACATCAAGGCTCGAAGAGGCGGTGCGTCAACTCGAGACAGGCTGGGAGTCTTCATTGACCTTAGCCATAGATACAGTGGTGCCGGATTTACCCCTGCTGCAGTTGATTGGTGAGTTTACTGAGTTGGGTAAGCAAGTGACTGTGAATATCAGCGAAGAGTCCTTAGGTGGCGGCTGGGATGCGCTCTATTCTGGTCGTGCCGATATCGCTATCGGCGTAACAGGGGAGTTGCCCAAAGGCCAATATCATGTGGTTGAAATTGGGGAGTTGGAGTTTGTATTTGCTTTAAATCCCGCGCACCCATTGGCGCAACATGCAGGTCCAATTCCGACCGAGGCATTGCTGCAATTTCCTTCTATTGTGGTAGCAGATAGTTCGACTGCCCTAGCACAGCGATCAAGTGGTTTATTTGATAGTCGCCAAGTGATCCGTGTGCCGAATATGCAGACCAAAATTAAGGCGCAGCAATTGGGATTAGGTGTGGGTTACATTCCAAAGCACTTGATCTTAGATGCGTTGGCGGCGGGAAGCCTAGTGGCTTGTCATGTGGAAATGCCGCGCCCAACGCAAGCTGTGTTTATGGCATGGCGTAAATATGCTGAAGGCAAGGCGCAGGATTGGTTTACTGCGCGTTTACCGCAATGTGATTGGCAATTTTAAGCTCAGGTTTGTTTAGTGCTTTGTAAGTTGCCACTCACTTTGCTCCTCACAGCATTAATGTTTACGCCATGAGGAGCATAGCGCCTAACCTATACGTTGGCTGTGGCTGGTGTAATGCACATGCTGTGACAATAAATCAGACAGATTCGGTGAGCGATTCAAGAATCGAATAAAGGCCTGTGGCAAAGTCAGTGACTCCATCGACTCCTGCCAGCGGGCTTGCAGCAATGGAGAATAACCTTCTTTACCTGCGGCGGTATAAGATGTTGAAACTCCTACGTAAAGTGACTCAGGTTCAACGGGATACCATAGTGATTGGCTGTCTTGCTGCATCATCTCTAGTCTGAATAAACGCTCACCCAGTGGGCGTCGCCCATCGTAGTAATACCGTAGGCCGTAAGTGTAGGGGAAGCTGCCTGCACCTGTGCCACGGACACTGTTGTTGGTTGCCGCGTTAATCGCCGATTCGAGCGCTTGATAGAGAAACTGACCTTGAATTTCATACTTAACTAATGGTAATTCGAAGGGGAGTAATTGCCCCATCACATCGGCTAGTGTCAATTGTCCTTGGGCCACCGATTGGCGCACACCGCCAGCATTATGCAGAGCAAAGTTCACTCTTGGGTCGACCAGTTTGGCTTCTTGGAACATGCTGCGACTCACCCAAGGTGCTATTTCACTGCCGTGGGGCAGGGCTTTAGAGGGTAAGCGGGTATGGACTAAGTTCTTCGGCACCAGTGCTAACACTTTGTTTTCCATCTCTGCGATAGCGGGTTTGTAGATATCTCGGATCACGCCATCGATATCGGCATCGGCATCATCCCAAAAGATATTCGGATGCTGATTAAGCTGCTGGCGCACAGCTTGGTAATCTTGGTTATCGACTGCCGTGTTAGCACTTAAGATAAAGTGTTGATCTAGCATGAAGTAGTTGCCGCCTGTTAAGCTCAGCATTTTACCTTCAGCGTCAAATACTACCTCGGCCAAGCCGACGACTTCGGCATACTTACCCGCATGCACTATGGGCGTGTTATTGATGACTTCACCGTAGGGCAGGTTGCTCAAACCTAAGGCGCGAAAATCCCCCTGTAGCGTATGCGTGTGACCGCCGACGATAAGGCTAATACCATCGACTTCGGCCGCGAGGCGTTTATCCTGATCTAAGCCTAAGTGACTGAGCACGATAATATGCTTAATACCTTGATTTTTAAGGTGCTCAACCGTGCGCGCGGTAGTGGCGATAGCATCGACAAAATGGGTGTCGGGATCGGGACGAGCGATCTCTTTCATCTGATCTAAGGTAATACCGACAATGGCTAAGGTCTTATCGTGGAAGGGCTTAAGCAGGTATTTCGCGCGTTGTTGCTCATGATCATAATCCAAGATATTAGGCAAACCTCGCAGACAACTGGGTTTGTTGAGATCTTCTTGGCTTAAATCCATATTGCCCGCAAGCAATGGGAAATCAATTTGCTTGGCAAACTCGGCAAGTCTGGCGTTCCCTTCATCGATATCGTGGTTGCCAATGACCATAGCATCAGGAGCTAACAGATTGAGTAAGTGGGCGTTGGCCTTACCTTTAAAATGGCTGAAATATAGCGTGCCCTGGAAGCTGTCACCACCATGCAGGAAAATAAAAGGCGTATTGGTTTGTGCAGCGGTGTGACGCGCTTTTGTGATGTGATGGCCGATGCGGGCATAACCACCGCTATGGCTGGTCACATCTAGCTTATGTTGGCCTATGTTAAGGCTAAATTGGACGCGGCAGGGTTCAAAATTCGAATGGGTGTCATTAATGTGCGCGAGTGAGAGTGTGTAGCTCTGTGTCATAACTTACCTCTATTACGGCGGGTGAGTATATACCCAAGCAACCTGAAAATGCGAGTTTCAGAGGGTTCTGAGTTATCCGCATTCTAAAAGAATAAAGGGAGCTAGGCTCCCTTTATATTAACAAGCACTAAACTTGGTTAGCCTTCAGCCAGATTTGGCTTCGTCATCATCGGATGCGGCTTCAAAATCACCGTCATCGGATAGGCGAATGCCTTTTTGCTTCATGCGCTTAGTCCAAAGTTTACGTGCCAATTGCTGCATATCGGTCGCTGGGTCGTTTAGATCGACAATCTCTAATCCTAACATAGATTCGATAATATCTTCTTGAGTTACGATACCTTGGCTACTGCCGTACTCGTCGACCACCATCGCAATTTGGGTGTTACGTTTAATCATACGCTCAAAAAGTGGCAGAATTTTTGCGGTTTCAGGCACCACAAATAAACTCCGTTTAAGTTCACCAATCGGTGCTTCTGGCGTGTAACGCTCTGCTAGCAATACATCGGTGCGGGTAATGTAACCAATCACATCATCATGATCTTGGTCGTAAACTGGAATTCGAGTAAAAGGCTTGTCGCGGTATTGGCGCACAAACTCATTTTGGGTGAGATCTATGGGCAAAGAAAACATCACAGTACGTGGAGTCATGATAGCCGTGACTGGCATATCTCGCACCTTCAGCATTTGTGTCAAAATTTTTGACTCTTGCTCATCAAGCTCACCGGATTCATGGCCAATTTTGGCCATAGCACTCATTTCTTGGCGTATGTAGTGGCCTTCATCACCTTTGCCCATTAGGCGAGTGACTTGCTGTGACATCCAGATCAGCGGTTTAGTGGTACGCTTCATCCACAGCACGGCAACAGAAACACTTGGTGCGAGGCGACGCCAATGGTTTGCACCCAATGATTTAGGAATGATTTCTGAGAAAAACAGGATAATAAATGTTAATACGCCCGAGAAAACACCTAACATATCGTCACCAAATACTTTAGCCGCTTGCGCACCTGCAACGGCGGCACCGACGGTATGAGCGATAGTATTTAGGGTAAGGATTGACACCAAAGGGGCTTCGACATTCTCTTTCAATCTACGCAAGCGCGCGGCTGCGGCACTGTCAGTTTGTTCGAGTGATGCGATATAACTTGGGGTAACCGATAACAGAACAGCTTCGAACACACTGCACAGAAAAGAAACAGCAACAGCGACAAGCACTATAATGATGAGGGTTAACATATAGGTGGAATTACAACTCCGTATTTTAGGCCAATATTAGCCCTTGGAGATTCTATCATAGGTGAATTGAGTTACTGGCTAAAATTTATTTGCGTCTGTATAATTCGCCGCCCTGTTGCAGGATCCGGTTTTTGGTGTTGAGGTTAGCTATATGAGTGAAAAGAAGATCAATTTATTAGACCTTGATCGTAAGGCGATGCGCGCATTATTTGCGGAAATGGGTGAAAAACCCTTTCGTGCCGATCAGCTCATGAAATGGCTATATCATTTCGGTGTCAGTGACTTCGAAGAGATGACCAACATCAACAAAGTGTTACGTCAAAAGTTGGCGGCCCGCTGCGAGATCGTTGCACCAGAAATTTCGAGTTTCCAAAAATCGACCGATGGTACGATAAAATTTGCAATTAATGTTGGCCAAGGCCAAGAAGTGGAAACGGTTTATATTCCTGAGGATGATCGTGCGACCTTGTGTGTATCTTCACAGGTTGGCTGTGCGCTGGAATGTACTTTCTGCTCGACGGGTCAGCAAGGTTTTAACCGTAACTTAACGGTTTCTGAAATCGTCGGCCAAATCTGGCGCGTGTCGCACTTTTTAGGATTTGCAAAAGACACGGGCGAGCGTCCGATCACTAACGTCGTGATGATGGGCATGGGTGAGCCATTACTCAATTTAGCCAATGTGATCCCTGCGATGGACATCATGCTCGATGATTTTGGTTTTAGTTTATCAAAGCGCCGCGTGACCTTATCAACATCAGGCGTAGTGCCAGCGTTAGACAAACTGGGCGATGCCATCGATGTGGCACTTGCTGTCAGTATTCATGCACCGAATGATGAGTTGCGTGACATTCTGGTCCCGATCAATAAAAAGTATCCGCTGGATGAGTTTTTAGCGGGTATTCGTCGCTATATTGCTAAATCAAATGCTAACCGCGGCCGCGTGACGGTTGAATATGTGATGCTAGATCATATCAACGACAGCACAGACCAAGCCCATGAGTTAGCTAAGTTAATGAAAGATACACCCTGTAAGGTGAATCTGATCCCATTTAATCCGTATCCAGGCTCGCCTTATGGCCGCTCATCTAATTCACGTATCGACCGTTTTTCTAAGGTTCTTATGGAATACGGTTTTACTGTCATCGTACGTAAAACCCGTGGAGATGACATCGATGCCGCTTGTGGTCAGTTAGCTGGCGATATTCGCGACAGAACGAAACGTTTAGCGAAAAAACGCATGCAAGAAAACCAGATTTCAGTCACAATGAATTAACTCTTTGTTTGCACAGATTTATAGGCTTGCCCATGAAGCATGGATTGCCAAGGTTTTCGTTGATTTTAAGCCTGTCGTTATTGATGACAGGATGCGTCACTGAGCGTACTTATACTGGGACAGATATTCCTGTTTCGGAACGAAAGTTAGACAAAGTCGCCGCCGCAAGAGAGCGGATGCAGCTCGGTTTAACCTATTTAAATCGAGGTAGCACGGAACAAGCCAAATACAATCTTGATAAAGCATTAGAATATGCTCCAGAGCTCGAAGATGTGCATACCGCTCTGGCTTATTACTATCAAACCGTGGGCGATTTAGTGCGTACCGAAGAGTCGTACATGAATGCCATTAGTACTAAGGACGCCTCTGGCGATTCCATGAATAATTTCGGGGTGTTTTTGTGCCAACAAAAGCAATACAACAAAGCTGAAAAAATGTTTTTGGCCGCAATTGAAATGCCCAAATATACGCGCACTGCCTCAAGCTATGAGAACTTAGGTCTTTGTAGTCGCGAAGCAGGACAAGCAGAAAAGGCACGACAGTATTTTCAGATGGCGTTAAAGTATGACCCGAGACGCTCGGTGTCATTACTGGAGTTGGCAGAGTTAGAAGTCGATCAAGGTGATTTTATTCAGGCGCGAAACCAATTAGCGCGCTATCACCAAGTGGCTGAGCAAACTCCAGAAAGTTTAGCGCTCGGGATCAAAATAGAGCAGGCAGTGAATGATGATGCCGCTGTGAAGAGATTTGGTATTTTATTGCTTGCCAAATTCCCAGCATCACCTCAGGCCAAGCAATACAGAGTTAATTTGCATCAATGAAAGATCATGAAACCAATGCGCCAGTTGAGTCGGTAGCACCGCAATCAGTCGCGCTAGATGTCACGCTTGGTACTTTATTAAAAGCCGCCCGCGAAAAAATGGGCCTTAGTATTCAAGATGCCGCTGTAAAGCTGCATCTACGTCCTCGTATTATTGAAGATATTGAAGCTGACAATTTTACCAATATTGCCTCATCGACTTATGTACGTGGCTATGTGAAAAACTACGCGCGTATGGTCAGTGCCGATGCGGCTTTGATTGAAGCTTGTCTTGTGCAGCAAGTGCCAGTTGTGACTGAGCCTGCAATGCAAAGTTTTTCACGCAAAACCACATATCAAGCTCGCGATACACGTTTAACTTGGCTGAGTATTTTTATCGTCATAGTGTTACTCGGTTCGTTAGTCGTCTGGTGGATGCAAAAAACCACCTTGCTAAGCACTATTGATGTGTCGCAACCCACGGCTGAAGAGGTCGCAGCGGCGAATCAGACGCTGCCAGGTGATGTGTTATTGACCGAAACGGATGCCAGTCCTCGTTTGACTGAGATTGCCGCAAACGGCTCAATGTCTATCGATGGTCCAATTAAAGATACGGATGCAAGCACTATTGATGTCAGCACAGGACCAACGGACAATAATTATCCTCAGACCGTTGATACGAGTAATGAAGATGGCGGTTCAGCAATCGCAGCCACTACGACAATGCCATCGGTTCCGCAAACGACAGCTCCTGTAGTCCAACAGCCTGTTAGTGCAACGCCTTCACCGACCACAACATCACCGACCACTGCCACTACAGCAAGTACTTTGGTTGCTGTTGCAGGACAATCGATTATAGATGTCCAGTTGACGGGTGATTGCTGGATAAACATTGTTGATGCTAAAGGTAAAGCGTTAGTCGATGGTGTTAAAGGCGCTGGCGCAACAGTGCAAGTGAGCGGTGTGCCACCGTTTAAAGTCATTTTAGGTGCACCCCATGTAGCGACCTTAAGCTTAGATGGTCAAATTGTTAGCCTAGCGGATTTCCCCAAGGGACGAGTCGCGCGTTTAACCTTGCCTAAAGCCTAACGACCGCGTAATGATCTGCAGCACGTACCGAAATAGAGCGTATTAAGCATGTATAATGAAACTCCCATAAAAAGACGTCCTTCCACCCGCATTTATGTGGGTAATGTACCGATTGGTGATGGGGCGCCGATTGCTGTTCAGTCAATGACCAATACTAAGACTACAGATGTTGAAGCGACAATCGCTCAAATTCGTGCCTTAGAGAAAGTCGGTGCCGATATAGTGCGTATCTCTGTACCCACTATGGATGCGGCTGAAGCCTTTAAACTCATTAAGCAAGCGGTCAATGTTCCTTTAGTGGCCGACATTCATTTTGATTATCGCATTGCTTTAAAAGTTGCCGAGTACGGTGTCGATTGCCTTCGAATCAATCCGGGTAATATAGGCAATGAAGAGCGTATTCGTAGCGTGGTGGAATGTGCCCGTGACCATAATATTCCTATCCGTATTGGTGTGAATGGTGGTTCATTAGAAAAAGATCTAATGGACAAGTATAAAGAACCCACACCTGAAGCCTTGCTTGAATCAGCTATGCGCCATGTGGATATTCTGGACAGATTGAACTTTGACCAGTTTAAGGTCAGCGTTAAAGCCTCCGATGTATTTTTAGCGGTCGAATCTTACCGTTTATTAGCAAAACAAATTCGTCAACCCCTGCATTTAGGCATTACAGAAGCCGGTGGCGCGCGCGCGGGTTCAGTGAAATCGGCCGTAGGCTTAGGTATGTTATTGGCCGAAGGCATAGGCGATACCCTACGAATTTCCTTGGCCGCTGATCCGGTCGAAGAAATCAAAGTCGGTTTTGACATTTTAAAGTCGCTGCGTATTCGTAGCCGTGGCATCAACTTCATTGCCTGTCCATCTTGTTCTCGTCAAGAGTTCGATGTGATCAGTACAGTCAATGAGTTAGAGCGTCGCCTCGAAGACGTGACTACCGCCATGGATGTGTCTATTATCGGCTGCGTAGTTAACGGCCCAGGTGAAGCCTTAGTGTCGCACATCGGTTTAACCGGTGGGCACAATAAGAGCGGTTACTATGATGAGGGTGAACGTCAAAAAGAACGTTTTGACAACGACAACATTGTCGATTCCCTTGAAGCGAAAATTCGCGCAAAAGCCAGTCAAATGGCGAACCGTATTCAAATCAAAGACACAACTGAGTAATATGTACCCGCATTTGGGCATAGATTACGCCTAATGATGTTGAGCTAGGCCCCGAAACCGACGGGGTCGTTTTACGTTTTACGCTCAAAAGCCTATAATGCGTGACATTTTTATTAATTTAGCGAAATCGGACGAGTCGATACAGTGGCAAAACAGATCCAAGCGATTCGCGGAATGAATGACATTCTGCCAACTCAAAGTCCTCTATGGCAAAAAGTGGAAGCGGTACTACGTTCGAGCGTCAGTGCTTACGGTTACAGCGAAATCCGCACTCCAATAGTGGAAAATACCGATCTTTTTAAACGCTCTATCGGTGAAGTGACTGATATTGTTGAAAAAGAAATGTATACCTTTGCAGATAATAACGGTGACAGCTTAACGCTGCGCCCAGAAGGTACCGCGTCGACAGTGCGTGCAGGTAACGAAAACGGTCTGCTATATAACCAAGAGCAACGTCTTTGGTATATGGGTCCTATGTTCCGCCACGAACGTCCACAAAAAGGCCGTTATCGTCAGTTTAACCAATTTGGCGTTGAAGTGTATGGCATTGGCTCGGCTGATATTGATGCTGAAGTCCTAATGCTATCGGCACGTCTGTGGGAAAAACTCGGGATTAGCGAGCACGTCTCATTAGAGCTAAATACCTTAGGTGATCCTGCTGAGCGCGCTGTTTATCGTGATGCCTTGATTGCGTTTTTAGAGCTGCATAAAGATGCGCTCGATGAAGACAGTAAGCGTCGCATGTACAGCAATCCGCTGCGAGTATTGGATTCAAAAGATCAAAATGTCCAAGCCATATTGGTTGATGCACCTGAGTTAATGGATTTTCTCGGTGAAGAATCGAAGACACATTTTTCACAATTGCGTGAACTACTTGATGCTGTGGGTATCAAATACACCATTAATCCGCGTCTAGTACGTGGTTTAGATTACTATAATCGCACTGTATTTGAATGGGTTACATCTAGTTTAGGCTCACAAGGTACTGTACTTGCGGGTGGTCGCTACGATGGTTTAGTCGCCCAGTTAGGTGGTAAAGATACTCCAGCGGTCGGTTTTGCTATGGGCTTAGAGCGCATTGTCTTGCTGCTTGAAACCTTAGAGCTGACCAAAGATATTCCGCCAGAAGTGGATGTGTATGTCACGGCCATGGGTGATAGCTGTCTGGTTGAAGCCATCAAGGTCGCGCAGGAATTACGTAACGCACTGCCAAACCTTAAAGTGATGAGTCACTGTGGCGGCGGTAACGTGAAGAAACAAATGAAGCGTGCCGACAAAAGCGGTGCGAGTGTGGCACTACTGATAGGTGAAGATGAACTTGCCGAAGGTATGGTTACGGTTAAACATTTACGCAATGACATCGAACAACAACGGGTAGCTCGAAGTGCCTTAGGCGCATTTTTGGCTGAACTGATCAAATAAAGGGGACGTGCGCGTGGAAATTTATAGCACAGAAGAACAACAAGTTGATGCTATCAAGCAGTTCTGGAAAGATTACGGAAATTCAATTTTAATCGGTGCCGTAGTGGGTTTAGGCGGCTTATATGCGTGGAATTATTATTCTGACGTTAAAGTGGCGCAAGCGGAAGAAGCTTCAAAAGCGTTCCAAAATTTGACCACTAAATCTGCCGATGAAGCCGCTATGCTTGCGGGTGTCGCCGAGTTTTCTAAAAATCACGATCAAAAGGGCTATCAAGCCTTGTTAGAACTGATCGTGGCCAAAACTGCGGTAGAAGCGAAGGATTATCCAAAAGCGATTGATGCTTTGAACAAGGTGATTACGGCTAAACCCGGTGCTGGTTTAGATGTGATTGCGACTTTGCGTTTAGCACGTGTACAAGCAGAGCAAGGTCAAATTGATGCAGCTCTAGCGACCTTAGATCAAGTAACAGATAAAGCTTTCTTCGCTCAGCGCGATGAGTTGAAAGGTGATTTCTTAGTACGTCAAGGTGATGTTGAGAAGGCAAAAACAGCTTATCAAGCTGCCATGGACAATGGTGGTGTGGTGACAAGCCCTGCGCTTAAAATCAAACTTGATAGCCTAAATCAGGCATAAGGGATCCCTTGATGAAGTCTTGGTGCAAAAACCTGCTAGCCGCTGGATTAAGTCTGGCCATGTTATCCGCCTGTTCGTCGAGCGATGTCGAAGAAGAACCGGTAAGTGAGTTAACTGCTATTCAGGCGACAGTGTTTCCTGAAGTGAGTTGGAGCACCTCTGTCGGCGATGGTGTTGGAGATTATTATTCTCGCCTCGCCCCCGCCGTTAGTTATGGAAAAATTTTTGCAGCTGACCGTTATGGTGAAGTGGTTGCCTTCGATGAGGCCACTGGCGAGCGCGTTTGGACTAAAGATTTCAGCGAAGAGTTTCGTGATAACGCTTTAGCGAAAAATAAAGGTGCGCGTATTGCTGCTGGTGTGACTGCTGCGCGTAATAAAGTCTTTTTAGGCGGTGAAAGTGGGCTGCTTGCTGCATTGAACGCTGAAGATGGCCAAGTGTTATGGCATGTCGTTGCGGGCGGTGAATTACTGTCTGCTCCCACTGTGGCCGATGACGTCGTGGTGGTCAGTACCAGCTCTGGTTCACTCGAAGCGTTTAACGTCGATACTGGCGCTAAACTGTGGGTGTATGAAATGCAATTGCCGAATCTGACCCTGCGCGGTACAGGTTCTGCAGCTTACGAAGCGGGTGGTTTCTTCATCGGTACCGCCGATGGCAAAGTGGCTGTTGTGATTAAAAATAATGGTCAAGCTGCGTGGGAACAGGCTATTTACAATCCAACGGGCGGTAACGAGTTTACGCGTATGGCCGACGTGGATATGACCCCCTTGATCCTTGGCGACAATTTATATGCGGTGAGCTACAACGGTAACTTAGTGTCGATGGAACTGCGCACGGGTCGAGTTGTGTGGACACGTAAGTATTCTAGCTTTAACGAGTTAGCATCAGCGGGCCTAAGCTTGTACTTAGTTGACGATCACAGCCGTATCTACTCAGTTGATAAACGTAACGGTTTGGAACTGTGGAGTAATTCTGAGTTAGCTAACCGCACTCTGACATCTCCTGCTGTGTATAAAGACTATTTAGTTGTGGGTGATTTCGAAGGTTATTTACACTTCATCGATCGCAGTACAGGGACGATTGTGGGTCGTGTCCAAGTGGACAGCTCAGGATTATACAGCCAGCCGTTAGTGGTGGATGATAAAATCTATGTTCAAGGTCGCAGCGGAAAGTTGGCTGTTGTAACACTTCCATAGTTAAAAGTGTTATCCTTGCTGAGCCCCTGGAAGTGTGTTCCGGGGGCTTTTTATTGAAAAGTTTTTTAGAGGCAAAATCATGATCCCTGTAGTGGCCCTTGTTGGTCGGCCGAACGTCGGTAAATCCACCCTATTTAATCGTCTTACGCGCACGCGTGATGCGCTGGTTGCTGACTTTCCTGGCCTAACACGTGACCGTAAATATGGTCGAGCATTCTTATCCGGCTATGAGTTCATTGTGGTCGATACCGGCGGTATCGATGGCACTGAAGAAGGGATCGAGACGAAAATGGCTGAGCAATCCCTTGCTGCCATTGAAGAAGCCGATGTCGTTCTATTTATGACCGATGCGCGCGCGGGTTTAACCGCTGCGGATCTGTCGATTGCCCAGCACTTACGTAGCCGTCAAAAAACCACCTTTGTGGTTGCTAACAAAGTTGACGGTATTGATGCCGATTCAGCTTGTGCCGAGTTTTGGTCTTTAGGTCTAGGTGAAGTTTACCAAATGGCGGCGTCCCAAGGACGTGGCGTGACCAATATGATCGAATACGCGCTGACCCCTTATGCCGAAGCGATGGGCATTGTGCGTCAAGGTGAAGACGAAGTTACTGAAGAGCGTGAATATACCGAAGAAGAAGCGGAAGCTGAGCAAAAGCGTCTGCAAGATTTGCCTATCAAGCTGGCGATCATAGGTAAACCTAACGTCGGTAAGTCAACCCTGACTAACCGTATTCTAGGTGAAGAACGTGTTGTGGTATTTGATGAACCCGGTACGACCCGTGACAGTATTTATATTCCAATGGAACGTGAAGGTCGCGAGTACGTGATTATCGATACCGCGGGTGTTCGTCGCCGTAGTAAAGTACATCAAGTCATTGAGAAATTCTCAGTGATCAAGACCTTGAAAGCGGTTGAAGATGCTAACGTGGTTTTGCTTATCATCGATGCCCGTGAAGGTATTGCCGAGCAAGATTTAGGTCTGTTAGGTTTCGCACTCAATGCGGGTCGCGCTTTGGTTATTGCCGTCAACAAGTGGGATGGTATCGACCAAGGCATTAAAGATCGCGTGAAGAGCGAGCTTGACCGTCGTCTTGGTTTTATCGACTTTGCCCG
The DNA here is from genome assembly GCF_019345585.1 of Shewanella sp. NKUCC05_KAH. NCBI lineage: Bacteria > Pseudomonadati > Pseudomonadota > Gammaproteobacteria > Alteromonadales > Shewanellaceae > Shewanella > Shewanella sp. NKUCC05_KAH. The sequence continues at coordinate 209,201 of NZ_JAHKQZ010000005.1, read as the reverse complement.
TATTCACTTTATTTCGGCGCTGCACGGTACTGGTGTTGGCCATTTATTTGAATCGATTGAAGAAGCTTACGACAGTGCTACACGCCGCGTCAGCACTTCTATGCTGACCCGTATTATGCAAATGTCGCAGGACGATCACCAGCCGCCATTAGTGAATGGCCGTCGTGTGAAGCTTAAATACGCTCACGCCGGTGGTTACAATCCGCCAATCGTGGTCATTCACGGTAACCAAGTGAGTAGACTGCCTGACTCGTACAAACGCTACATGATGAACTACTTCCGTCGTTCGTTGAAAGTGGTGGGTACGCCAATCCAGCTACGTTTCCAAGAGGGTGATAACCCATTTGAAAACAAGACTGAGAAGTTAACTATGAGCCAAGAGCGCCGTCGCAAACGCGCACAAAGCCATATCAAAGACAGAAAAACCAAATAGTGTTTTTTACCAGACACATTTGAAACAAAAGGAACCTTAGGGTTCCTTTTGTGTTTTAAGACTATTTCAGCGTCATGTAGATTTATTCGAGCGGCTTTATCTGAGTGACGGTTGAAATCACTTGTCCATGGCGCAAGCGGGTCTGCAAACTATCACCGATGGCCAGTTTATCAGCAGAGTCGACCACTTGATGGTGGATGTCAGTGGTAATGCTGTAACCACGGCTTAACGTGGCAAGCGGACTGACGGTTTCGAGTTGATGGGCCGCGTATTTTATCCGCTGTTCACTTTGGCTGAGTTTGTCCTGCAATGCATCCTGTAAGCGGCTCGCAAGATAGCTTAAGCGGTTACCCTCAATGGCGAGTTTATGCTTGGGAGATTGCTGTTCAAGGCGGCTTGCGAGCAACTGCTGACGGCGGCTGAGCAGATGCAAGCGATTCGACAGCGCGGACTCTAGTCGTAATTGCATCTCATCGAATCTTTGTTCGAACTGCTGCAAAGTCCGTTTAGGGTCTTGGCGTTGCAGTCTGTGCTCTAGCAAACTAAGTCGTCTTTCTTGTTTAAGCTGATAATGTTTCGCGCTTTGTTGCAGGCGCGATAAGGCTGTGGCGAGTTTTTGCGCCTTATTATCACTGTCTTGTGATAATAGCTCCGCGCCCGCAGAGGGTGTTGGGGCGCGGATATCAGCAACATAATCACTGATAGTCGTATCAACCTCGTGGCCGACGGCGCTGACAATGGGCAGGGCGCTGTTATAAATCGTGTGGGCGAGGGCTTCGCTGTTAAAACACCACAAATCCTCAAGCGAACCGCCGCCGCGGGTGAGCAGTAATACATCGACTTCTAAACGTTGGTTGGCGATATTGATTGCCTGACAAATACTCTGCGCCGCGGTTTCGCCCTGAACTTGGGTCGGATAGATAATGACTTCAATCGAAGGATCGCGCCTTGCCAATACATGTAAAACATCACGGATCGCCGCACCCGTAGGTGACGTAATAACGCCAATGCGTTGAATATTTTTGGGTAGCAATCTTTTGGTGTCGGCGGCGAATAATCCTTCGGCGGCGAGCTTCATCTTGAGTGCATCGAACTGCTGGGCGAGTAATCCATCCCCAGCGGGCAGCATGGACTCAATTAATAATTGATAGTCGCCTCTGGGTTCATAAACGCTGATCGCGCCTTTGACCAGCACTTGCTGACCATTGATGGGCTTAAAGCTGACCGTCTGGTTACGGCCCTTAAACATGGCGCAACGGATCTGTGAAGAGTGGTCTTTTAAGGTGAGATACCAATGACCTGAGCTGGGGGAGGAAAAGTTGGATATTTCGCCATTAAGCCAAATTTTACCCAGTTGTCCTTCGAGAATTTGTCTGACTTCACCATTGAGCCGCGAGACAGTATAAATGTTGTTTTTGGTGCCTTGCATCGAATAACTCAATAAAATGGGGATATTTACTATTTTCCATTTACCAGTGGCGATATGCAAGGTATAATCCCGCCGCAATATTTCACCTCTAAATCCTACTCAACTGGGGAGATGTTGCATATGCTACGTTTAATTAAAGAAGCGCTTACTTTTGACGATGTGTTGCTTGTTCCTGCGCATTCGACTGTACTCCCAAATACCGCCATTCTAAAAACTCGCCTGACCAATACCATTGAATTGAATATCCCACTTGTGTCTGCCGCTATGGACACAGTTACCGAAGCTCGTCTTGCGATCGCGATGGCGCAGGAAGGCGGCTTAGGCTTTATTCATAAAAACATGAGCATTGAAAAACAAGCCGAAGAAGTTCGTAAAGTAAAAATTTACGAAGCGGGCGTGGTTCAACAACCTGTGACTGTTACCCCATCAACGACCTTAGCCGATCTGAAAGTGTTAACACTGAAGAATGGTTTTGCGGGTTATCCCGTGGTCAACGAAGCCAACGAGCTGGTTGGTATCATCACTGGCCGTGACGTACGTTTCGTGACAGATTGGAGCAAAACGGTAGAAGAAGTGATGACGCCTAAAGCGCGTTTAGTCACTGTTGCCGAAGGCACTAAATTAGATGAAGTGCAAAAATTGATGCACTCACATCGTATCGAAAAAGTTCTTGTGGTTGATGATAACTATAAGCTGAAAGGCCTCATCACAGTTAAAGACTTCGAAAAAGCCGAACGTAAACCGAATGCCTGTAAAGATGAGTTAGGCCGTTTACGTGTTGGTGCCGCCGTAGGTGCGGGCGCTGGTAATGAAGAGCGTGTTGACGCTCTGGTTAAAGCCGGTGTTGACGTTTTACTTATCGATTCTTCCCACGGTCATTCCGAAGGCGTTTTACAACGCATTCGTGAAACTCGCGCTAAACATCCTGATTTGCAAATTATCGGTGGTAACGTTGCCACGGCAGAAGGTGCATTAGCCTTAGTCGAAGCGGGTGTTAACGCAGTTAAAGTGGGTATTGGCCCAGGTTCTATCTGTACGACTCGTATCGTGACAGGCGTGGGCGTACCGCAAATTACTGCTGTATCCGATGCCGCTGCAGCCATGAAGAGCCTAGGTATTCCTGTGATTGCCGATGGCGGCATTCGTTTCTCTGGCGATTTAGCCAAAGCATTAGCCGCGGGTGCATCTTGCATCATGGCGGGCTCAATGTTTGCGGGAACTGAGGAAGCACCGGGTGAAACTGAGTTATATCAAGGTCGTGCGTATAAATCCTACCGTGGTATGGGTTCATTAGGCGCTATGTCTCAAGGCTCTTCCGATCGCTATTTCCAATCGGACAATGCTGCCGATAAGTTAGTCCCCGAAGGTGTAGAAGCGCGTGTGCCTTATAAAGGTAAGTTGAAGGAAATCATCCATCAACATATGGGCGGCCTACGTTCTTGTATGGGATTAACGGGCTGCGCCACCATTCTAGAGCTGAATGAAAAAGCCCAATTTGTGAAAGTGACTTCAGCGGGCATGGGCGAGTCCCACGTGCACGATGTGACTATCACTAAAGAAGCGCCGAACTACCGTTCAGGTTCTTAATCGTTTGATAAGAGGGGCGGCGTAAGCCGCCTCTTTGTAAAACGTATGATCCAATACTTAAAGCTGGCAGTCGCTGCTTTGAGCAATGTTAAAACAATAGATGAGATAAAGGTTACCCATGAGCGATATTCATGAGCACAAGATACTGATCCTCGATTTTGGATCCCAGTACACTCAACTGATTGCCCGTCGTATCCGTGAAATCGGCGTTTACTGTGAATTATGGGCTTGGGACGTAACAGAAGCCCAAATCCGCGAATTTGCCCCGAACGGCATTATTCTTGCGGGCGGACCAGAAAGTGTCACGGCTGAAAACTCGCCGCGTGCGCCTGAATACGTCTTTACCGCAGGTGTGCCGGTACTGGGCATTTGCTACGGCATGCAGACTATGTCTGAGCAGCTGGGCGGTAAAGTGATCCAAGGTGTGGGCGAAGGTGAATTCGGCTACGCTCAAATTGAAATGCTGACAGATTCATTGCTATTCAAAGGCATCGAAGATGCGGTTAGCAGTGACGGCAAACCCTTACTCGACGTATGGATGAGCCACGGTGATAAAGTGTCGGCTATTCCTGAAGGGTTTGTGGCGGTCGCTAAAACGGACACTTGCCCATTTGCCGCTATGGCAAACGAAGAAAAGCAATTTTTCGGCGTACAGTTCCACCCTGAAGTGACCCACACTCGCCAAGGTATGCGCATGTTATCGCACTTTGCCTTAGACATTTGTGGCTGTGCAGCTAACTGGAAACCCTCCTCTATCATCGAAGATGCGATTGAGCGCTTGAAGAAGCAAATCGGTGATGATGAAGTGATTTTAGGATTATCGGGCGGTGTTGATTCTTCGGTTGTGGCCATGCTGCTACACCGTGCTATCGGCAAAAAACTGACCTGCGTATTCGTTGATAACGGTTTATTACGTTTGAACGAAGCCGAGCAAGTGATGGAAATGTTTGGCGATCATTTCGGCCTGAATATCATTCACGTTGATGCGGAAAACCGTTTCCTCGATGCGATGAAAGGCGAAGCCGATCCAGAAGCTAAGCGTAAGATCATCGGCCGCGTATTCGTGGAAATTTTCGATGAAGAATCGAAAAAATGCGCCAATGCCAAATGGTTAGCGCAAGGCACGATTTATCCAGACGTGATTGAATCTGCCGGTAGTGCCACAGGCAAAGCCCATGTGATTAAATCTCACCATAACGTTGGCGGTTTGCCAGCCGATATGGCGCTCGGTTTAGTCGAGCCTCTGCGTGAACTGTTCAAAGATGAAGTGCGTAAAATTGGTCTTGAGTTAGGCCTGCCATACAACATGCTTTATCGTCACCCGTTCCCAGGACCCGGTCTTGGTGTGCGCGTATTAGGTGAAGTGAAAAAAGAATACTGTGACTTGCTGCGCCGCGCCGATGCTATCTTCATTGAAGAACTGCATAAAGCCGACTTATACAATAAAGTCAGTCAAGCCTTTACTGTGTTCTTACCCGTTCGCTCAGTCGGCGTGATGGGCGATGGCCGTAAATATGACTGGGTTGTATCACTGCGCGCCGTGGAAACAATCGATTTTATGACAGCCCATTGGGCGCATCTGCCCTATGATTTCTTAGGTCGCGTATCAAACCGCATCATTAACGAAGTCGATGGCATTTCTCGCGTAGTTTACGATATTTCAGGTAAGCCACCTGCAACCATCGAATGGGAATAGCCCAAATATAAATAGCTAATAAAATACTATTTATGATTTATCTCAATGCCAGTCATTTTATTGACTGGCATTTTTATTGGGATGACGATATTTTTTCTAAAAAAAAACAAGGTGATCCAAAAATCTGAAGCAGTCAGTATTGCTTCGGACGCAAATTGCAGTCCTTTAACTGAGTAAAAATATAAGACAGCACTTTCTTTCCAATGCGGGATTGTGTACCACTATTTGAGTTAACACATCTATTGATAAGGTTTTTCTCCTTAAACTTCTTTTTAATCATTAGGCTAAGAGCTGTTATTATCGAATTCTTGATTATCCGATAAAATTATCTTGCTCTAGATAGAGTTAACAAGATGTTCAGCTGAGGATTACCGTGGCAATTTTTGATATTGAGAAAGACGAATTACTCCGACTCTCTGATACTCTGCTCGAAGAGTTGATTGCTCGCCTCGCCGAGGCTGAAATAGCGGCGCAGGGGCATAGCCCTGCGTATGTAAACTGGTCAGGTTCAATTAATGCTGCTGATGGTGGGATTGATATTCACGTTCAAGTCCCTGTCGAACAGCTGAGCGCAGGTTTTCTCGAAAGGCCGAACACCATTCTTCAGGCAAAAAAGCATTCGATGCCGAGGGCTGCAATTATCAAGGAAATGGTCACCGCAGGGAAACTGTCTTCGACCATCTCTGAACATGCTAAAAAAGGTGGGAGCTATATCATTGTCAGCTTAGGTGATGATTGCTCTCCTCTTATGAAGAGGGACCGCATCAAAGCTATGCGAGATGCCGTGGCGGATGATCCTAATAGTGACAATCTTTACTTGGACTTCTACGACCGTTCTAAACTGGCTCAATGGGTGCGGCAACATCCGTCAGTCATGCTCTGGACAAAAAGAAATCTCGGTCAGGGATATTCCGGTTGGCAGCCATACGGCGCATGGAGTAATCCACCCGAGGGGGCGCTGGACACCTTGATTTCAGCACCAGGGGTGACCGTCACTCTGCCGTCAGGCAGGGGGCAACAGCTCAGCATTAATGACGCCATTGCACCGATGCGAGATCTTATTCGCTCTACTAGGAAGGCGGTTCGCATCACTGGGTTATCTGGCGTTGGAAAGACCAGAATCGTACAGGCACTTTTCGATGAGACAGTCGGCACAGATGCGCTTGACCGGACTATCGCAGTCTATGTCGACACAGGTGAAAGTCCGGAGCCTTCTGCTACAGCAATGCTAGATAGGCTGATTGCAGAGGGGGAACGGGCTATTATGGTCCTTGATAATTGCCCTTCAGAATTGCACACCTTACTAGCCAGTAAAGTCTCTGCCAAAGGTACAAAGGTCAGCCTTATCACGGTTGAATATGACATCAGAGACGATAAGCCTCAGACCACTGAGGTCATCCATATAGAAGCAGTAGGGCCTGAGGTGGCTGAACAGCTTCTGCTGCGCCGTTTCCCTAAAATCGGCCAGAATAACGCCCGCCGAATTGCCGCGTTTGCTGATGGTAATTCGAGGGTATCTCTGGCTATTGCCGAGAGGGTTGAGGAAGGTGAGAGTTTAGCTCAGCTTTCTGATACTCAGTTGTTTGATCGCTTGTTTGAGCAGCGTAAAGGCCCTGATGATAACCTGCGTGAGCACGCTGAAATTCTGTCTCTGGTATATTCATTCTCGGTAGCAACTGTTGAGAAAGGCCAAAACGAACTTGAGGTATTGGGTTCGAACTTTGGGTATTCCTCAAGCCAGTTGTCTCGGTCAGTCAACAAGTTATCAAACCGCCATATAGTACAGAAGAGGGCTTATTGGAGAGCTATTTTGCCCCATGCCATTGCCAATAAGTTGGCTATGTCGGCACTGAATAATATCCCAGTTGCTCAACTCAGAGAAACCTTTGAAGCCCCTGAACGTCAACGCTTACTCATGTCTTTCGCACATAGGCTAGGGTTGTTGCACGATCATCCTGTGGCGAAAGAGATCGTTGAAACTTGGCTTCAACCCGATGGGTTGCTGGGGCGGATAACAGAATTAAACGATATATCGGCACGAATGCTGGATTATATCGCACCAGTAGCGCCTGAAGTTCTGCTCGACAGGATTGAAGCGGTACTTATCTCCTCTGATTTTGAAGGCATGAAACCGGGTTATAAATCTCGGCGAACGTCAATTATCAATCTTCTGCTATTGCTGGCGTATGAACCGAGCACCTTTGAACGGTGCATTAGATTGCTCATTCATCTGGCTGATTTAGAAGAGGAAAGTAATAATAACGCCTCGGTGCAAAACCAGATAACAAAGTTCTTCCAAGCATATCTCTCTGGCACCCACGCTACTTTAGAACAGCGCGTTGCGATCATGAATGAATGTCTTTCATCAAGTGTTACTGGACGTAGGTCGCTGGGTTTAAGGATGCTCTCTACTGCCTTAGAAGCGCGGTGGAGTGGGTCAGGGGGACATGAGTTTGGTGCTCGCCCAAGAGACTATGGATTTAAACCCAATCACGATCAGCTTGTGCAGTGGCGTAGCGCCTTTATCGACGTTGCTGTCAAACTGGGAACCTCTAGTGATTCGACTCTTGAAGATCTCGCAAGACAGACGCTGGCGAAAGCATTTAGAGGCATGTGGCGACAAGTTGCAATTAGGGAAAAACTCATTGATGCAGCGCGCAAGTTACATGCGCATTACCCTTGGGGTGAGGGGTGGAAAGCCGTCCGAACAACGATCTATTTCGACCATACTAAGCGCAAAGACGGGGATGATGTAGAGTCACTGCCAGACAACCTTGCCGCATTGGAGAGGGAGTTGGAGCCTCATGACTTGGTTTCGGAAATAATGACATATGTGCTCAGTAATGAGCACTACTATTGGGCGCTTGACGTTGATTTTGATCATGAAGACACCAACAAGCATAGCGAAGCTGAGAAGCGACTTGAAGCCAAGGCGCTTCAATTGGGTGAGGACTTCGCCGCATCAGAGCATGAGCTTGGCGAGTTGGGGTGTAACCTGTTCTCCAACGATTGGATGCCCTATCGCACCGCATTTGGGAGGGGCTTGGCGAAAGGGGCACATGATTTGCGGGTCAACTGGCAGCAACTCATTGATCAATTGGGACTACAACCCGAAGCTAATAGAGGATTTTCAGTCTTCGGCGGCTTCATTGAAGCTGTAAACTCCGTCGATTTAGCTCTAGCCCAAGATCTACTCGACCAGTGCGCACAACATCCTGAACTTCGACGAGTGTTAGTCGGCTTGCATCCCCGGCGGGAGTTTACTGAAATCGATTTAGATCGCTGTATAGCGTTGTTGGAAGATACTGACACAAGTTCCTGGATGTATGAGCCAATCTTATGGCGGGACGACTATGCTGATTTGCCAAGAGCCCGTGTCCTTGATCTTGCTCAGCGACTTCTGAGTAAGCCAAATGGTGATGTAGTAGTTTTAAAAGCTCTAACCATGAGACTGTATAGCGAAAAGGAAGTGGTGGACTCGCTTGGTCCAGACTTTCGACTAGTTGGCCTAAGGGCTGCGATACAGAGGTTTTCAAGCAGTGACCGCGATTCTGGTGGGTCTATGGATCATCATATGGCTCGGGTCGTCAGTACAGCTTTGCGTTTCGATGGTAACAAAGCCGAAAAGCTAGAGTGGTTGGATATGATTTTTTCTGTTGTTGATGAGAACTATGGCTACATTCATGACTTTGAAAAGTCTATTGAGACGACCGCCGCATTGATGTCAGAAGCATTCCTCGATCGTATTTTTGAGGGAACTGAAGAACAACAACGTTGGCGACTTTTTTTTATTAGCCGTGGTGGTTTGCGTCGGACTCCTCTCGCTAAAATTGATGTGAACGATTTGATTGAGTGGTGTCGTAGTCGAAACGAGACCAGAGTATGGGTTGCTGTCGCGAAGGGTGTCCGCCTTTGGTCAAAGGATGAAGGGACAATAACAATATCGGAATCAGCCATCAGGCTGTTGGAAGCGGCTCCTGATCCGGTTGCCATACTGGAGGTATTTGCTGAACGTGTTACTCCTTCATCTTGGTCTGGTAGCCGAGCAAATGCGATGCAACCTAGAGCGGATGCTATTAGAGGGTTACTTGAACATGGGAGCCCGAATATTGCGATGGCTGCTAAATCGGTGTCAGCAAAACTGGTTGAGTTGATCGAGCATGAGAAATTGCGTGAACAGCGGGAGGATGAGGAGCGTGAACAAAGGTTTGAATAAGGGCTACTCTACCCGAACTCTGCATGTCCAATCCCGAGAGAGATGAAAGCCCATTATCTACTCAGGCAACAATCGAGAGGGCTTAATCCTTATTCAGTGAAAGGCGCCAAGTGCGCCTTTTTTATTGGTTATAGGTATAATTGCCGTATTTTTACAGATGAGTGACAGCCTAGTGGACCAAATGAAGTTAGATGAACATTGGATGCAAGTCGCGATGCTGATGGCAGAAAAAGCCGAGGCCGAGGGCGAAGTGCCCGTGGGTGCGGTATTGGTCAAAGACGGTCAGCAGATTGCGACGGGTTACAATTTATCCATTAGCCAACACGATCCTAGCGCCCATGCGGAAATTTTATGTCTGCGGGAAGCGGGGCGTTTGGTCGAAAACTATCGTCTTTTAGATGCGACTTTATATGTCACCCTCGAGCCTTGCGCTATGTGTGCGGGCGCTATGGTGCATAGCAGAATTGCTCGTGTGGTATTTGGTGCTCGGGATGAGAAAACGGGTGCAGCGGGTACTGTGCTGAATTTGCTGCAACATCCGGCGTTTAATCACCAAGTTGAAGTCACATCTGGGGTGCTGGCCGATGCTTGTAGCGCGCAATTGAGTCGTTTTTTTAAACGTCGCAGGGAAGAGAAAAAAGCCCTGAAACAGGCTCAAAAGGCGCAGCAAGCTATTGGGTAAGTGCCGATTAACGTGACAGGATTAATCCTGAGACTGAATAAAAGTAAAGAAGAGTTTTTGACGATTTAAAATACGGCGATGACGAATTTTTAGCAAAGTACGACGACGCGCAACGGTATTGTTGATGGTTTTTCTTCTCATATTGACCCCATTAATTGTTATTATCGATGCCCTACAGAGATTTATCTTAGGTCATAACCCAAGACAGTAGCAGTTGCACAGGAGTGCAGCAATAGCACTGGTCAGATAAGCTGAACTAAGCGATGTTTTTCATCGCAAATTTGAGTTAGGTTGGCAAACCTTAATTCGGTTCTCCTGTTGTTTGATATCGCACCTTGTTGAAGACATCTACGTACATCTTGAGTTTTTATATTGATGTTCTTGTTACGTAAAACTCTGTACTTGATATATAAGAAGTGAGTTGTTGGATTGTCGTTTGGCCCATGCATCTGAGCGCTAACGAGTTAAGCTATTTAGGTTGATCAGGGCTTAACGTTCCCGCAGGAATCACGGGTTCTTCCACAGTAAGGTCGCTCGAGTCATCATCGGGGTCAGGTTGTTTCGACTGATTATCCACCCAGACTAACGTGTCATAGTAGCGACGGATGCTGTCGACGTAATGAACGGCTTCACTGCCTCGGGCGTAACCATAACGTGTTTTTTGATAATATTTACGCTTTTGCAGTAGCGGTAGTACCTTTTTTAAATCTCGCCAAGCATTGGGATTTAACTCCATCGATTCCGCAAGCTTACGTGCATCTTCAATATGGGCATATCCTATGTTGTAAGAGGCCAGCGCAAACCACATGCGTTGACTCTCGGGGATCGATTCTGGCAGGCGGTTGATCATATCGTTCAAATACGCCGCGCCGCCGCGAATACTTTCTTCGGCATCGAGTCGGTTGGTGATCCCAATCTCTTTGGCGGTTGGCTGAGTCAACATCATCATGCCACGCACTCCTGTGGCCGAGCGGGCATTAGGATTCCAATGTGATTCTTGATAGCTGGTTGCTGCCAGTTTACGCCAATCTAAATTGCCTGCATGGGTTTCAAATAATTGTCGATAACGCGGCAATACTGTCTCAATGGCACGGATAAATGCGCGAGTATCGATATAATCGAAGCGTTTTACATGACCAAAGTATTTCTCGTTGAGGTGATCCAGCGTGCCGGCAAGCTTCTCTTGGTGCCAAAAGGCCAGCAATTTACTCATAAGTTCATCACTGTGAGTGGGAGGTAACAGCCAGATCACATCGAGTTTTTCTTCTAGCACAGGGCCTGAGCGTAGGTCGGGCAGGTAGCGACGGTTGATCTGTACGCTGCTGGAGTCGGCGATAGTGTAGTCAATTTCTTTGTTGGCAATCATGGCCAACAACTCTTCACTGTCTTTGTCGGTAATTTGATCCCACACCAGCGTTGGATAATGCTTTTGCAACTGGGTCAAGGTCTCGACGAAGGAAGAGTCGGCGATAACGGTGATCTTGCCTTTTAAGTCACTGATGTCTTTTGGGGTTGGCATGCCTTCGCGATACACCAACACTTGATTCACCCGGTATAGCGGTGGACCTAAGCGGAACTGTTCTCGCCTTGTGGGCGTTTCTGTCATGCCTGCAGCAATAATATCGATTTCATTCTTTTTGAGGGCTTCGTACAACTCGATACGGTTTGTGTAGGGCACCATTTTTAAGGGCACATTTAAGTATTCGGCAAACAATACCGCCATATCGTAATCGAAACCGCTATCACCTTGGCCCGAGGTCATATAAATCTGTGGGCCGTAAAGTGTACCGACTCTTAGCTCAGTTAATTTTTTCGGCACGAATTCTGTTTCGTCCACGGTCACCTGCTGACAGGCAGTCAGTAGGAAACCTAAGATAAGAGCGAACAGAAATCGAGTCATTAAATGTACTTATAGTAAATAAAATCAATATTATAGATAGCGAGTTAACAGTGGGGCATTAGTGGTGAACTGGCTGACATTGGTGGGATTATATCCGTTTGTCTGCGATTTCGAAAAAAAATCATTCTGGGGAAAAGTACAGCCGACACAATACTGGGCTTTTTATATCACAGGAAACACTGTTTTGCGTAAGGTCGCAGGTGATTTGTGACAGACATTTCCTTATAATAGCGCCACCTCTGACCCCTGCAATAATAAATAATAAGGTGAATAGACGTGATGGAGATCATCCGCGGAGCCCCTGCACTCTCGACGTTTAGGGTGCAAAAGCTGATGGAGGCCTGCGAAAACGCGGCGCTTCCGGTACGCCAAATCTATGCTGAGTATGTCCATTTAGCGGATTTGAGCGAGTTGCTCGACACAAATGAACGCCAGCAACTTGAAAAAATTCTCACCTATGGACCTGCGATAGAAGCTCATATCCCCCAAGGTTCACTCCTGTTTGTCACTCCTCGCCCCGGTACTATTTCTCCTTGGTCTTCAAAAGCCACTGACATCGCGCACAATTGTGGCCTTGGTAAAGTGAAGCGTTTGGAGCGAGGCGTTGCGTATTATGTCGAGTCAGATGCACTGACAGCGCCTCAGCAACAAGCTTTAAATGCGTTGCTGCACGATCGCATGGTTGAAATTATCCTCGATGATTTTGCTAAAGCCGATGTGTTGTTCAAACGCACTGAGCCTGCGCCGTTTAAGAGCGTCAATATTCTTGCCGAAGGTCGCCGCGCACTTGAAGTGGCTAACACTGAATTGGGGCTTGCCTTAGCCGAAGATGAAATCGATTATTTAGTCGAGAACTTCGTCCGTTTAGGCCGTAATCCCCATGACATCGAATTGATGATGTTTGCTCAGGCGAACTCTGAGCATTGTCGTCATAAGATTTTTAACGCAGATTGGACCATTGACGGTGAAGTTCAGCCTAAGTCACTGTTCAAGATGATCAAGAACACCTTTGAAACCACGCCTGATCACGTGTTATCTGCCTATAAAGATAACGCTGCTGTGATGGAAGGTTCGGTTGCGGGTCGTTTCTTCCCCGATCCTGATGGGGTATACAACTACCACACTGAACCTATGCACATCCTGATGAAAGTGGAAACCCACAACCATCCAACCGCCATCAGCCCTTATCCTGGCGCTGCAACCGGTTCGGGTGGTGAAATCCGTGATGAAGGCGCGACGGGTCGTGGTTCTAAACCTAAAGCGGGTTTAACAGGCTTTAGTGTATCCAATTTAAAAATCCCAGGTTTTGTTCAACCATGGGAAGGTAACTATGGCAAGCCAGAGCGTATCGTCAGTGCGCTGGACATCATGACCGAAGGTCCTCTTGGCGGCGCGGCATTTAACAACGAGTTTGGTCGTCCGGCATTGGTCGGTTATTTCCGTACCTATGAGCAGGAAGTCAGCAGCCATAACGGCGTTGAAGTCCGTGGTTACCACAAACCGATTATGTTAGCGGGTGGTTTAGGTAACATTCGTGAAGAACATGTACAGAAGGGCGAAATCACCGTTGGCGCTAAGCTGATTGTGCTGGGTGGGCCTGCGATGAACATAGGTCTGGGCGGCGGTGCTGCTTCGTCTATGGCATCGGGTCAATCGAGTGAAGACTTAGATTTTGCTTCTGTGCAACGTGAAAACCCAGAAATGGAACGTCGTTGTCAGGAAGTGATTGACCGCTGTTGGCAGCTTGGCGATAAAAACCCGATCCAATTTATCCACGATGTAGGCGCGGGCGGTTTGTCGAACGCTTTCCCTGAACTCGTGAATGACGGCGAGCGCGGCGGTTTGTTTAATCTGCGTAATGTGCCTTCGGATGAGCCTGGCATGAGTCCGCTGGAAATCTGGTGTAACGAATCACAAGAACGTTATGTGCTGTCAATTGCCCCTGAAAACCTCGCGCTATTTACTGCCATCTGTGAGCGTGAGCGCGCACCGTTTGCGGTGGTGGGTGAAGCGACGGCGGAAAAACATTTAACGCTTAGCGACAGCCATTTCGACAATAATCCTATCGATTTACCGCTCGAAGTCTTATTAGGCAAAGCGCCTAAGATGAGCCGCGATGTGGTATCGGCCAAAGCCGTATCGCCAGCGCTCGAACAAAACAAGATTGATGTTAAAGAAGCGGTTAAACGCGTACTGAGCTTGCCTACAGTTGCGGATAAAACCTTCCTTATCACTATTGGCGATCGCACCGTCACGGGTTTAGTGAACCGTGACCAAATGGTGGGTCCATGGCAAGTGCCTGTGGCCGATTGCGCGGTGACTGCGGCAAGCTTTGATACCTACGCCGGTGAAGCTATGTCACTGGGTGAACGTACACCGCTAGCACTGCTTGATTTTGGCGCCTCTGCCCGTATGGCTGTGGCTGAGTCAATCATGAATATCGCCGGTGCCGATATCGGTTCATTTAAGCGTATCAAGCTTTCTGCCAACTGGATGTCTGCCGCGGGTCACCCTGGTGAAGATGCGGGTCTTTATGAAGCGGTGAAAGCCGTAGGTGAAGAACTGTGTCCAGAGCTGAGCCTGACCATTCCGGTCGGTAAAGACTCTATGTCGATGAAGACCGCATGGCAACAAGATGGCGCGGATAAAACCGTGACGTCGCCTATGTCATTGGTCATCACTGCCTTTGGTGTGGTGCAAGATATTCGCAATACAGTGACGCCAGAGCTACGCACAGATAAAGGCGAAACGTCTTTACTGTTAGTGGATTTAGGTGCGGGCAAAAATCGTTTAGGCGGTTCTTGTTTAGCCCAAGTGTTTGGTGAGCTGGGTGATATTGCGCCGGATCTTGACGATGCTGCACTGCTGCGTGGTTTCTTCGAAACGATGCAAAATCTAGTCGCTAAAAAATCGGTTATCGCTTACCACGACCGTAGCGACGGTGGTTTATTCACTACCTTAGTGGAAATGGCTTTTGCCGGTAATACAGGTTTAGACATAGATGTAGAGGACTTGCAGGGCACTGATTTAGAACGACTCTTTAATGAGGAGCTCGGCGCTGTGCTGCAAGTGAGCCGTGACAATGCTGCGAAAATTGCCGCTCAGTTCGCTATCGCTGGCGTGCCTTGCCATGTGATCGGAACTCTAGCCGACGATCAACGCATCACCATTAAAGATGGCGCGCGTGAAATCTTCAGTGATACCCGTGTAGCGCTGCGCACTGTGTGGTCAGAAACCACGTATCGTATGCAAGCTCTGCGTGATAACCCAGCGTGCGCACTTGAAGAGTTCAAACTTAAGCAAGACGAAACCGATTTAGGCTTAACCGTTAACTTAAGTTTTGATCCAAGCACTGATGTTGCCGCGCCTTATATTCTTAAGGGCGCTGCGCCTAAGATGGCGATTTTGCGTGAGCAGGGCGTTAACTCCCACGTAGAAATGGCAGCTGCTTTTGATCGTGCGGGCTTTGAAAGCCGCGACGTACACATGTCTGACATTTTATCTGGCCGTATCAGTCTAGAGAATTTCCAAGGCCTAGTGGCCTGTGGTGGCTTCTCCTATGGTGATGTATTAGGTGCGGGTGAAGGTTGGGCTAAGTCGATTCTGTTTAATGAGCGAGCTCGCGATGAGTTTTCTCGTTTCTTTGAACGTGACTCAAGCTTTGCCCTTGGCGTGTGTAATGGCTGTCAAATGCTGTCAAACCTGAAAGAAATCATTCCAGGAAGCGAGCATTGGCCACGTTTTGTGCGTAACCGCTCAGAGCGTTTTGAAGCGCGTTTCAGCTTAGTTGAAGTGCAACAGAGCCCGTCGTTATTCTTCCAAGGTATGGCAGGTTCACGTATGCCCATTGCTGTATCCCACGGTGAAGGTTTGGCTGAGTTTGCTAGCCCTGAAGCGCTGGCGATTGCCGAAGCGTCAGGCACGATTGCGCTGCGTTTTGTCAATGGTAAAGGTGATATCGCGACTCAGTATCCACAAAACCCGAACGGCTCGCCAAATGGCTTGACTGGGATTTGTACCACAGATGGCCGCGTAACCTTGATGATGCCGCACCCCGAACGTGTGTTCAGAACAGTGGCTAACTCTTGGCATCCAGATGCTTGGGGTGAAGATAGCCCTTGGATGCGTATGTTCCGTAATGCACGAGTGACCTTAGGTTAAGCGTTTAAAGTCAACGGCTTTTGCCTTTGTTGAGGGGTAAAAGCAGGTTAATGAAAGCGTAAAAAAGGAGCGATAATTTCGCTCCTTTTTTTATATATAAAATGCATTTTATGGAAGTGATTGTATTTCAAATTATTAACGCTTATTGCAAATAATCTAATGGACTAAAGTGGCAAAATAGCCACTTTAATCGGTAAATACCTATTAATAGGTATGTTGCGCATTTGATACAGGGCGTGGTGTTTTATTGGGTTCTGGAGTTGTTGGGGGATGCTAGGGTCTTAATATAGAAAAAGCCCCCAATCTCAGGGAGATGGGGGCCCGTTTTGCGCTAACAAAACTTCACATAAATACAATCAATTTCACGAGTAATTCTGGGGATTATTTCAGCTCATTAGCTGTATAAAGTTCAACAAAAACACGCTTGTAGCTGTTAACCAGACGTTCAAATAATTTAGTCATATCGATATCTCCACACCAAAAGTTAGTACCTATGTGCGCGAAGTTGGTCTTGGCTGGGCTACGACACCAGTTCTACCAAATTGTCTCCTTAACACAGGACATATATTAAACAACTTAGGTTAGCTTCTCAAACGAGAAAAAATACAAATATTCATTATTAAAACTAATGCATTTTAGAGTGTGTTATTGTGATTTTTTATATTTATATGTATTTATATTTGATTTTAAAGGTTTTAAATTATGGAACACTTAAATTTGTGACAATATTTTTTAGTTAATTTGTTGCAACATTATTTATTTGTTGGTTTTTTGATGATTAGAGCTTATTTTTGCTGCCTAGTTAGTGAAAGCATGACTTTATATCAATTAATGGTTGCTCACTACTCTTGTTTTTATCGATTGTCAATCCTCTCTGGTGGGGAAGTGTGTGCCTCACCGCAAAACCCACCTAAACCCCTGAGTTTGATTGATTTGCATCAAAGCGAGGTGGTATAAAATAGCCACAAATGAAAATGAATAAATATCTTAACTATCTGATATTTATATCGATGAAATCATTTGATTGAGTGAGTGGTAGGGTGTCGGTCTCAGTTACTTGTGATAGTGTGACTCGCGTCTCAATATGCAACAGATATTGGTACTTTTTAGCCCTTGCTGCTTCGAACTAATGCAAAAGATTAAATTTAACGGTTTATACTGTTGTCGCAGATATAAACACAAAATGAAAACTCACTATCCTACAAAGGCACTTGCTGTGATTGACGCGGGTTATGTCATAGCAATTGGACGCACCAAGTAAGGAGTCACCGATGATTGTTGAAGAGGTTGTTGAGCTATCGCGGTTGCAGTTTGCGCTGACAGCCATGTATCACTTCCTATTTGTTCCCTTGACTTTGGGGTTGGCATTTTTGCTGGCTATCATGGAATCACTGTATGTGATGACTGATAAACAAATTTATAAAGATATGACTAAGTTCTGGGGTAAGTTATTTGGTATTAACTTTGCCTTGGGGGTTACCACAGGTTTGGCAATGGAATTCCAGTTTGGTACTAACTGGTCTTACTATTCGCATTACGTAGGGGACATCTTTGGTGCGCCTCTGGCTATTGAAGGTTTAATGGCCTTCTTCCTTGAATCTACCTTCGTGGGTATGTTCTTCTTCGGTTGGGATCGTTTCACTAAGCGTCAGCATTTAGTCGTGACTTGGTTAGTGGCCTTTGGTTCTAACATGTCGGCATTGTGGATCCTAGTGGCAAACGGTTGGATGCAAAACCCTGTGGGTTCAGTGTTCAACTACGAAACCATGCGTATGGAAATGACCAGCTTCGCTGAGGTTGTGTTTAACCCTGTCGCGCAGGTTAAGTTTGTTCACACCGTCGCTTCGGGTTATGTGGCGGGTGCCATGTTTGTACTGGCGATCAGTGCTTATTACATCCTCAAGAAACGTGACTTACCTTTTGCCCGTCGCTCATTCGCGATTGCGGCAAGCTTTGGTATGGCGGCGATTCTGTCGGTTATCGTGTTAGGTGACGAATCTGGCTATAAAGTGGGTGAAGCACAGCGCGTTAAGTTAGCAGCGATTGAAGCTGAGTGGCATACAGAGCCTGCTCCAGCAGCCTTTACTGCTGTCGGTTTTCCGAATCAAGAAACCATGAAAACAGATTTTGCAGTCAAAATTCCTTATGCGATGGGTATAGTGGCAACACGCTCGTTGGATGAAGAAGTGACTGGTATTCATGACTTGATTGCTGAGCATGAAGTGCGTATCCGTAACGGTATGAAAGCCTATGCCATGCTAGTGAAACTGCGTGCGGGTGAAGAAACGCCTGAACTACGTGCTGCTTTTGAAGAAGCGAAAGTCGACTTAGGCTACGGTTTCTTACTAAAACGCTACACAGACAAAGTGGTCGATGCGACTGAAGAGCAAATTAAAGCAGCAGCTAAAGATTCTATCCCGAACGTAGCACCGATTTTCTGGAGCTTCCGTGTGATGGTAGGTCTAGGCTTTATCATGTTGTTCGTATTTGCTGCGGCATTCTGGCAAAGCACACGTCATCAAATCGCCGAGAAAAAATGGGTACTTAAAGCTGCACTTTATAGCTTGCCATTGCCTTGGATCGCGATTGAGTGTGGTTGGTTTGTGGCTGAGTATGGTCGTCAACCTTGGACGATTTCTGAGGTACTACCGACCTTTATGTCTGCGTCAAGCTTAACGACTGGCGACTTATGGTTCAGTATCCTTTCTATCACCTTGTTCTACACTGTACTGCTGGTGATTGAGATGTTCTTGATGTTTAAGTTTGCCCGCATTGGTCCGAGCAGTTTGAAAACTGGTCGTTATCATTTCGAGAACCTAGAAGCCTAAGCAGAGGATTTCATTATGTTTGATTATGAAATATTAAGAGTTATCTGGTGGGCTCTGATCGGCGTACTGTTCATCGGATTTGCGGTTACTGATGGTTTTGACATGGGTGTCGGTGCGTTACTGCCAATTATAGGCAAAGACGATACTGAACGCCGTATCATGGTTAACACTATTGCTCCCCATTGGGACGGCAACCAAGTGTGGTTAATCACAGCAGGCGGTGCGTTATTTGCCGCTTGGCCTATGGTGTATGCAGTGTCTTTCTCTGGCTTCTATGTCGCCATGATGTTAGTGCTGTTTGCCCTCTACATGCGTCCAGTCGGATTCGATTATCGTTCTAAAATCGAAAATCCAAAGTGGCGTAAGTCATGGGATTGGGCCTTGTTTGCCGGTGGTTTTGTACCTCCGCTGATCATAGGCGTGGCCTTTGGTAACTTGTTACAAGGTGTGCCTTTTGAATTCGACGAGTTCCTACGTGCGACTTATCACGGTGGTCTGTTCGGCCTGTTGAATCCTTTCGGTTTGCTGGCAGGTCTTGTGAGCGTGAGCATGTTTATGATGCAAGGCGCTTCTTGGCTACAAATGAAGACTGACAGTGAGCTGCGTGTTCGTGCTGCGAAAGCCACGCAATTCTTCGCATTGTTAGTGGCTGTGTTGTTTGCTGCTGCGGGTGTGTGGTTAGCCAATGGTATTGATGGTTATGTAGTGACTTCAGTACTGGACCATAATGCAGTTTCTAACCCAGCCATGAAAACCGTCGCAATTGAAGCGGGTGCTTGGCTTGCCAACTATGACAAATACCCCATCACTATGCTGTTCCCTATCTTAGGTGTGGCATTGCCTCTGCTAGTGATTTTGGTTAGCCGCTTTAACCGTTCAGGTTTTGCGTTCCTATTCAGCTCACTCACAGTGGCTATGGTGATTTTGACTTGCGGTGCAGCAATGTTCCCATTCGTCATGCCATCATCACTTAACCCTAACGTCAGTTTGACTATGTGGGATGCAACAGCCAGTAAAATGACCTTAGGTGTTATGACTGCTGCTGCAGCGATTTTCGTACCTATAGTGTTGAGCTACACTGTCTGGACTTACTACAAGATGTTTGGCCGTATCGGCCGTAAGCATATTGAAGATAACAAAGCCTCACTCTATTAGGCATTAAGGAGCATCTGCTATGTGGTATTTTACGTGGATATTAGGGGTTTTGTTGGCCTGTTCTTTCGGGATTATCAATGCCCTGTGGCTTGAGAATACAGAGAACATGGACAGATCGGCAGAAGATGCCGAGTAGCGTCTAAACTCGATTTAAAAACCTCGCATCAGCGGGGTTTTTTATTGGGATTTTTTGATGGGCTGAGGTTATTTTAATTTGAGGCAGAGCTAGGCTATCGTATTAGGCCAAGCAGTTAACTTCGCTGCAGAGTGTTGATGTAACTGCAGCGGATAGGCCTGATATCATTGTTTTTTGATTGTGCTCTCTGCAGATGCTTGCTCTGCATGGTTTAAGATATTTTCTCCATTACTCTTTTACGTCAGGCTCCTAAATCAAAGTCCCAAATCCCATTTCTTAAATGTGGCTCCTATCGTTTTGATGTACTGCTGTTATAAAAAATGCCGCCCAGTTAGGGCGGCATTTAACGTTTGATAAAGCACTAACTCTGTATCTAACCTGAACTCGGGATAACGAGTGTCGAAAAATCTAAATTTAACAAATAAAATCAATTGCATAAAATTATTCGTTTAAAGCGAAAAATCTATTTCCTGACTGAATGCGCAGATTTTTGCGCATATCAAGGCGCTCTGTCGTACGCCATAGCGAGCTATGGTTAGACAGAGCAACGCAGAGAGGCCCGAAAAGATGCCTATTCAGCGGCTCTGCTTATCCCGAGCTCAGGTTATCTAAGTCCGTATTTGAGTTAGGCCTTAAACTGGCTTATTTGGCGTTTTAAGGCGGCGGCTAAGGAAGACAGTTCATTGGCAGAATGCACTGTTTCAGTGGCACGGTGCTCGCCTTCGTTAGCGAGTTCGCTGATCTGATGCAAATTGTGGGTTATCTCTTGTGCAACACTGCTTTGCTGCTCAGTAGCCGAGGCAATATTGCGTGAGCTAATCGCGAGTTCGCCAATCCTACGGGTGATTTCCTTCAGTTGTTCACCCGTTGCTTCCCCCTGTGCTGCAGATTCCATTCCTAATTGATGACTTTGGCTCATTTGTTCTGTGGTGCTTTTCACTTGAGTTTGCAGCTTTTCAATTGTTTGGCCAATTTCTACAATGGATGACTGGGTCCGCTGGGCGAGAGTCCTCACCTCATCGGCAACGACAGCAAAGCCTCGACCTTGATCGCCTGCGCGCGCCGCTTCAATCGCTGCATTTAATGCGAGTAAATTAGTTTGCTCGGCAATGCTGTTAATGACTTCGGTCACCTTGCTGATCGCTTCACTTTCATGGCTGACTTTTTCAACCGATTGATGACTGTTGCTGAGTTGCTGACTGAGTTTGAGTAAATCCTGCACCACTTTCGTCTGTTGGTTTTGACCTTCTTTGGCTGCGGCATCCACTTGCTGGCTTTGAACTGCGCCATCTTGGGCATGATTAGCCACATCACGGATCGAGGTCGACATTTCTTCGATGGCAGTTGCGATTTGATCCGTTTGTAGCATTAGGGCTTGAGCTTCTTCACCATTTTGCTTCGCGATACTCTGTGCCTTGGAGGCCTGTTGCTCTAGACTCATGACTGAATCCTGCAATGCAATAATCAATTGCCTGAGCTCTGAGGACATAGTTGATACGCTGGTCGTAATTCGATCCACTTCGTTTTGACTCTGTGGTTCTGATGGCGCTAAGTGATGGCTAAAATCGCCACTGCCTAAATTTTCCATATGCACTTGGAGGGCATGCAAAGGTTTGAGTGCGCGAATTAAGACAACTGATAATAGCGCTGTGATCAGCGCGATCCCTGTGACAGCAACGACGGCGTTGATGGTGAGCAATTGCATACTTTCTTCATTAAGCTCATTTGCCTTGACTTGACCCACTAGCACCCAATTCCAGCCCGTTACGGTTTGGCTATAAGCAAACATGGGCTCATTTTTACTATTGCTGTAATGGGATTCCGCATCATTTTGGGTGGCATACGCAACACTTAAGCCATCAAGCATACTTTCGGTGATGATGTCACCTGCATTGAACTTAGGATGGGCGACTAACACATTGTCTGCTTTGCGGACTAATAGAAAATGGCCACTTTCTTCTAAGGTGATTCTGTTAACTGCTTCTTGTAATTGTTTTAAGGAACTGGTGATGTCGAAACCAATATATAAGATACCAATGACTTTGCCCTGTGTGTCTTTCACTGGACGATAGACTGTCATGTAGTCTTTGCCGAAAAGTTTGGCATAACCTTCGTATTCATTACCGCTGATCAGCACTTGATAGCCTGGATGTGTTTTGCCAAGGGAAGTACCTAGTGCACGGCTGCCATCGGCTTTTTTGAGCGAAGTCGAAACTCGCATAAAGTCATCGCCATCACGCACAAATACTGTAGCGGTACCGCCAGTTAGATTAGCAAAACGATCGACTTTACTTTTTGATGAGTTCACTTGTTCTTGTTCATGCATTAGGGCTGGAGAGCCTACTCCCATCACATTGACAGTTTTATTTTGCAGACTAAATTGTCCAGGATACATTTCCTTAAAAACATCGGCGTTGCGTCTCGCAAGCTGCAGAAGACTATCGTACTGCAGCTCTAACATGTCTGAAACTGCACGCATTTCAGATTTCATGGCACTGATACCTTTATCTTCTAATACATTTGAAGCGGCTTTATAGGAGACGGTACTCAATACGCCAAAGATGAGAAGAGTGAGAATAAACGCGAGGGCGCCAATTTGTTTTGCAATAGGCCAATTTTTATAATTCATCGTAAGATCCTATAGGTAACGGTTACATCAATGTAGCCTAAGTTTTACTTTGTAGTCTTGATGTGGGTCTAAAACTTCTGCAATTTTAAACTCATTTCGTTGATATTTTTGCAGTTTTAGACTTGGACTCATCGGCTTATTTTGCAGAAATGTTAGTAGATAACATGTTCAAGTACTGGCTGTATTTTGAGGGTATAGACTAAGCTGCTTAAGGTAAATGGAGTTTATAGTGTTAGAACCACATTATAGGAGAAGTGTATATGCTAGGTGAGAATCATGCGTTGGTTTATGAGTTTCCTGATTTTGTCGATCAAATTAAGCATTTAAAAGTCAATAATACTGCCTTCGCGACCATGGCTAGTCGTTACCATGAGCTCGATAATAAAATTAGGGCGCTGGAGTTAACAAAAGTGCCCACCGCCGATGAGCACTTTTTAGCGTTAAAATTAGAGCGATTAAACCTTAAAGATAAACTGTACCAATATCTAGTTCATGATGCGATTTGAGCTTGAATCGCGGATGGGGTGTTCGCCGTACGGGTTTTCATCAGCAGCAAATACATGGTTGGAACCCATACCAGAGAAAGTAAAGTCGTCAGCAGGGTGCCGCCCGCGATAGCAATGGCAAAGGGAGGCCAAAACCCGCCGCCAGCAATGATGAGCGGAATAAAACCGCCCACGGTGGTAATGGTTGTTGAGCTGATATGACGGCCACAGCTGCTGACGGTAGACACTATGGTTTCCATATCGCCGAGCCGAGCGCTCGGCATATCTTCTAGTTCGGCCAAGATCACAATCGCAGCATTAATGGCAAGTCCCATTAATCCAAGTAGTCCTATGATGACCGGGAATCCAAAGGGATAACCAAATACAAACACGGCTAATAGGCCTAGTCCTGCCGATTGTATCGCGCTCAATAGAATAATCGCCGTGAGCCTAAAGGAGTTGAACGACAACACCACAGTGGCTAATAACAAGGTGACGACCAACATCATATTGGACAGTAAATTACCGACTGCTTCGTTACGCTTAGCGCTTTCCCCACCGATTTCAATGCGATAACCCGATGGCAACGGTAATTGAGCCACTTTATCTTTAACATCATTAAGCACTTGAGCAGGTAATACCCCACTGACGATATAGGCTTCTATGGTATTAACCCTTTGGCCGTTGCGCCTTGGAATGGCGCCGCGGCTCACTTGCACTTCGTTGTGGGCGAGGGCGGATAATGCAACAGACTCACCCGAAGGTGTCATTAATTGAATTTCAGAAAGGCGGCTCACCTGCTCGCGACTGTCATCAGCAAGGCGAACTCGTACGGGTAAGGATTCTGTTTGCTCAAGCACGCTACCACCGATAACGCCTGTGGTTGACATTTGGATCTGTTTGGCAATGTCCGTCAGGCTTAACCCACTCATTAGACTGGCATCTTCATTTACCTGTAGCCACAGCTTAGGTGCACCGGCACTTAAGGTTGCACGTGTGTGAAGTACGTCCGGCGTTTGCGCGAGAATATTACGAACGTCGTCGCCCAATGATCGCAAAGTATCTAGATTCGGGCCGAAGATCATTAGCTCCACTGGCGCATTAAAGGGCGGGCCTTGCTCGAGTTTTCGTACTAGTACTTGCGCTTCGGGGAAAGCGCTATCAAATTGCTGTTGTAATTCGGGGATTAACTCATTGGCACGCTCAAAGTCAGTCACTTTTACCATGGCCTGTGCATAGTTAGTCGCCCCTTGTTGGCGCTGCGTCAGGTTGTAATAAAATGAGGGCGTATTACCGCCGACCACCCAATCGACTTGAGTGATCCCTGTGACTGCGTGGAGTTTTTTATCCATCAACTGCACTTGGTTCAAGGTGTTTTCTAAACTCACATGGGGCGCAAGATAAATTTCAATTTGGAACATGTCCCTGTCCGATGGCGGAAAGAATTGCTCTGTCATCTTACCCGAGGCGAAAAACCCTAATACTGGTGTAATGCCGATAAGCAGCGCGCTGACGATAGGGCGTTTAAGGGCAATTCTCAGGCTCGCTTGAAAATATTGGCTCACTAGCGGGAGGTTGATCCCGTGTTGATACCAGACATCCTGTTTACCTTCATGACTAAAACGTCCCGCGAGCCCTGCAATTAACGTATGGGAAATCACGTAAGAGCCCAGCAGCGCAAACATCACTGACATGGCAATGCCACCGACGAATTCCCCCGCAGCACCGGGCATGAGTACTATGGGCGCAAAAGCCAAAATAGTGGTGATAGTCGATCCCGCTAAGGGCAGCCAAAGGTGGTGTAAGGTTTCGCTCACTGCGGCTAAACGGCTCATTCCTTGTTGACGCCTTTGCGATATGGCATCGACAATCACTATCGCATTGTCCACCATGATCCCAAGGGCGACGACGAGTCCTGTCACCGACATTTGATGTATCGGCAGGCCGATATATTTCATGCAGGCCAAGGTAAACAGCGCTGTGAGCGGCAATGAAATCGCCACTATGATGGCGTTTCTTAAGCCTAGGGTGAGGAGTAATACCAGCAAGATGATGACAAATCCTTGCAGCAGGTTAACCACTAGCCCGCCAAGTCGTTCGCTGGTGTAACTGTTTTGCTCAAATAGCCATTGGATCTGGATATTGGCGGGGACGTCGCGATTGAGTTCGTCAACGACGTTATTGACTTGCGCTTGCCAAAGATCAACACGGGTATTATCGATCATTCGTACTGCAACCATTACGCCTTGTTCACCATCGACTAACGCTATGCTATCCGCTGGGGTTTGAGCTTGGCGAGTCACTGTTGCTATGTCGCCGAGGCGAATAATTTGCCCTTGGCTATCAATTTTAAGCGGCACTTGGCGAATACGGGTTAAAGAATCAAGCTCGCCGGAGACTTCAACTAAGGCACGAAATTCACGGTTGTTGATTTCACCCGCAGCAATTTTACTGTCGGCGCCGCTGAGAATATGGGCGATGGACGCAGGAGAGAGCTGTAACTGGCTCATCTTGTTACCATCAAGCTGCACTAGCATTTCTTCGGTTGGGGCGCCGTAAAGTTTGACAAAATCCGTGCCCGATAACAGCCTGAGCCGACTCTGTAATTCTTTTGCGTAGCGGTTTAGCATGTCGACTTGTACGGGCGTATTACTATTCCATACTAAACTTAAGATGGCGGTGTAGGCATAACCAATTTGATCATCGAGTGTGGGAGATTGTATGCCCTCAGGTAAATTAATTTTCGCATCGGCCAATAAATCCCGCGCTCGAGACCATACAGGAGCCGTTTCTTTAACTGTGTCTTTCAATTCTAACTGTATAACTGAAATCCCTGGTCGAGAGGTCGATTGGATCAACTTAATTTCTTCCAAACGCCTGAGCTGGTTTTCAATGACTTCAGTCACTAAGGCTTCTACCCGTTCGGCTGAGGCGCCAGGATAAGGGGTGATCACTGAGGCGAAACGGTTAGTTATGTGGGGATCTTCAGTACGCGGCAGGCTCGATATCGCACCAAAGCCTGCGACAAGTAATAGTGCAATAACGAGGCTGACTAAGCGGCCGTTTTCAACAAAGGCTTTAATCATAATTACCTCGTGGCTGCAGCAATGGGAGATACAGTTTGGCCTACGACCAGCTTATGCAGCCCTTGGCTGACATAGATTTCATTAGGCTGAATCGCGCCTTGAATGTAGGCCATGTCTTGGGTGGTGTAGAGGATTTCCACATCGCGGCGCTCTATGATGGATTGCTGTTCATAGTTTGCGATGACATAGAGATTCCATAATCCGCGAATACCATCCGTCAGTGCGGAAATGGGTACCCAATAGCCCGGTTGCGGGATTTGCTGTTGTTGATGCAGATACGCAATTTCACCGTTAATCACACGGGCATCTTGGGGTAGGCTGATCCTAAGTTGTAGGGTACGACTGACGGGATTGACTTCAGCGCTAATACCGGCAATTTCAGCAGGAAAGGTTTGATCTCGTACACTAACTTGCACTTGCTGTTTGGTGTGAAATTGCTCTGCTAGCGCAACAGGAACACCAATATAAGCTTCAGGATTGATGTTACCCACTAAGGTGAAGATAGGACTGCCCGCGGCAATCACTTCGCCAAGATTATGTAGCCTTTGGCTTATGGTGCCGTCAAAGGGCGCCACTAAGATGGATTTATCGATCTTAAGTTGATTGGCATGCTGTGAGGCAAATAGGCGGTTTTTCGCTGCGGCTAAGCTATTTAATTGTGAGCGGTTTTCATCTAATAGCTGCTCAGAGACATAGCCCGATTTTTTCAATTCTTGATTACGTTTTAGAGTGCTGGTGGCCAGATCAACATCGGCTTGGATTTGTGCCAGACTTGCTTGGATCTCTTGACGCTCGGCTTCGAGTAGTCGGGTATCGAGAACGGCAAGTATTTGTCCTTGCTTAACTTTACTCCCAGAATCGACCAGTAAATTGTTTAACTTTCCTGCTAGTTCAAAGCCTACACCTGTGGTGTTACCTGCACGGATAGTGCCAGTGAAGGTCTGAAAGTGTTCATAACTTGGGGTCTGGATCAACGCTTGGCTTGTGACTGTGGGTAGCGTGGCTGTCGTAGCGTGTTCGGTGACTTCCTTTTGACAGGCGGATAATGTGGCTAAAGCAAACACGCAGACGCTAAGAGTACGCCAAGAAAGTCGGGCAGTTCGATCCATTTTAAAGGCTTCCGCTGTAAGTTAAACGTTAATACTATGTAACTAGACTTTCCAGTCTAGTTGTACGAAACTAGACTGTCTAGTCTATTTTGTGCTTAACTAATGCCAATTAATTATGTCTATCTATTTGAGAGTTGATATGACGCATTCCTCTGAGACGCAATTACCTTTGAGCCGTAGTGAACAAAAACGTCAGCAAGTCCTTGTGGCTGCTATTGATTTGTTTTGTCGTCAAGGTTTCCCTCATACCAGTATGGATGAGGTTGCAAAGCTTGCGGGCGTGTCGAAACAAACCGTATATTCCCATTACGGCAGCAAAGATGAATTATTTGTTGCGGCAATTGAATCTAAGTGTGTTGGCCATAATCTTAATGATGATTTGTTAAGTGATCCCACTAAGCCGGAATCGGCATTAACCCAATTTGCTTTGCAATTTGGGGAAATGATCGTCAGTCCTGAAGCTATTACCGTATTCAAAGCCTGTGTGGCGCAATCCGAAAGTCATCCTGAAGTGTCGCGATTGTTCTTTGACGCGGGCCCTAAACACATAGTGGGCTTATTGGCGGATTATTTAGTCGCTGTAGAAGCGTTAGGGCAATATCGATTTGGTAATGCTCACCATAGTGCAGTGCGTTTATGTTTAATGCTGTTTGGTGAGCTAAAACTTAAATTAGAATTGGGGTTAGCGGCCGATGAGCTTTTTGACGACAGGAATCATTATATATTGGGTTGTGCTGACATGTTCTTGAGGGCGCATCGGGTAGAGTAAAGGCTTGTTTGTTTCAAAGGTATTAGTTTGTATCTTCATTTTGAAAGTGTGAACCTTTTTATTCAATAGCGCGTATTATGCACAAAAATTTATCCATTATTTTAAATGCAAGGAGCTAGCGTGGCTAATCGAAAACTCGCACCATTAAGCGTAAAACAGCGGTTGCTGAAAGGCAGTTTGTTATTGTTACCGTTAATGAGCTGTGCCGCTATTGCAGCGGATAAACCTTCGCAGGAATACAAACCTTTTAGATTAAGTGTCACGCAGATCAGCACCCAAAGCGCCGAGGTAGCTAATGGCAATACTGAGCTACAAAGGGACAGCTTATTACTGAATGCTGGGATGAATGTATCACTGGATAAGCAATGGTCGCTAGGCTTTCGTGTGGGCTATGACCGACTTGATTATGACTGGCGTAACATCACGCTTACTGGCGCAAACAATGTCGCACCGCTGTTTGGCACCGACGGACAGAATTGGAATCATATTAATCGTTACCGTGCCGGAGTGTCGTTAAATTATCGCATGGATAAACATTGGGCCTTCTTTTTAGCGCCGCAGATCCAATATGCCTACGCCGATACTGCATCGGCTAGCCAAGCTCAGAGTTACGGTATTGTGGCATCGGCCATGTATGCATTTGATTCGGGAAACATGATTGGCTTTGGGGTCGCGTATCTTAATGATATCGATGAAGTTCGCACTGTGCCTTATCTTGCCATGCGTTGGCAGATAGATGAACATTGGACACTGGCTAATCCATTCCAAGCCGGTTTTAGTGGTCCAGCAGGACTAGAGCTCAGTTATCAATTCAATCCTGATTGGAATATTGGTTTGGGTAGTTCACGTCGTACTGAGCGATTCCTTATTGAGGATGATGATATTGCTGTAGAAACGAACGAATGGGTGAGCTATCTGCGTGGCGGTTGGCGAGCAACGCCTGCTTTAACCGTAAATCTCTATGCTGGTTATTACTTTGATGGTGAGTTAGAAGTGACAAATCAAGCCGCGCTTGAAATGGATAACCAAGGCGCAGCGGCCTTGGATATCGAATTCAAATTCTAACGTTAATGTTAGTTATTTGTCCAGCATGGCCTCTTTGAGGCTTTTCTGGGCAGGCTTATCACCTAGCCAAATTTTTAACAGTGCTTGACGGAACATTTCACCTTCGATGGTGGCTTGTTCCTGACCATTTTTATAGGCTGTCACGCCACGGGCTTTATTGGCGACTAAGGTAAATTGGTCACCTTCTTTAATTTCTTCCTTAAACAGCGCCATAAAGGTATCTATTTGCGGTTGAATATCGGCGGTGTTTTCTGCAGTCGCTTGCTCAAAACCTTCAGTGATCGCATCGCGCATTTTTTCTGAGGTGATCATGCCAGAGGTAATGTTAAGGCGTATCGCTGCAACTGGTGCATCAATAACCGCTGCAGTGCTACTCAATGCTGCTGGCAAATACAAACTGCCTACATATAAATCCATAAAGAACTTACTGCGAACGCCCGCGCCATTGAGGTGTAATGTTTGGCTATCTAATGTCACTGTCTCGGCGACTTGCACTCCTGAGACTTCTTTTGCCATTAATGTGTGGGGTAATAACAGCGCGCTTGCTAGGGTCAGAGTGGAGAGTAACTTCATAATACACCTCATTTTTCTATTTTAATTATTGGGTTTTAAGCGGATTTTCATGAGTATTTACAGCAAAAAGTTGACCCCAACTTCTCAAATACTCGGCACCGAAAATGGATGTTAATCTAAAGAAGAGGGGAGTGATAGGCTAATTGTGCTTACGCATCATTCAAACATGGTTAAATATGGCATACTCATCATTAAATATGAGCATGCCAACAAGATGACTCATCGCGCTAAATTATCGGCGTAAACGTGTTGGCGTAAAACTATCGATGGGGAAATCATCAGCGTTAAGCAACCTGTGTAAATTATCCGCGAGTGCCTAGCTTGTACTGACCACTCTGTTCGAACATCACCGCTTGTTTCTGTTTTGGCGAGATCAAAATGGGACCGTCGTCAAAGAAAAGAAAACACTTCCAATTGCGGACGAACACATCCCAACGAGTTTCAATAATCTGATATTTTTCATAGCAAAAATACACCGGCGTCTCATCGGGCCATTGTATAAACTCAGCTAACATGGTGGGTAAACTGCTATCTTCACTATCCCAAGCGCTCTGCCAATGATCTGTTTCCACCCAAGCATCAGCCTTCGCCGCCCAATCTCCCTTAGTAAATTGCTCCGCACGACTACTCTTGTTGCTGATCCATTGATTCCAGATTTCCATCGCACTTTTATCTGTTAACGGCAGGATATGCGCCTTGTCCTCGTCGGTGACAGGCAAGTCTTTGTGGTTGAAAATCCACTTACGGCGGTAAGTTTCTAAAGGTATATAGGTATGAGCCAAACAAAATCTCCTAGGATATGCAGATGAGCAATGCTGAAACGAGGCTAATTATACGGTCTAGCGAGGTAATAGTGAAATCACCGAACACGAATATGCGAGTTCGGTGATCTTGAGCCTGTTATTGTGAGACGTTCATTAGTCTTGTGAGTTCAGATAAGTAATCACGTGCCACTTGATTATCGGGATCGGCATTAATTGCATTAGAAAATGCAGTGTGCGAAGCTTCTACTTGATTGATTTCAAACATGAATAATCCAAGTTTTATCCATGTTTGTGTATCCGATGGATACTTCTCTAAGTAATCTAGGTAGACATTAACTGAGTCTTGAATCTTGCCTTGGAGTTTTAAAATATGCGCATACTGAGGCATGTACTCATCACTATAAGCCAAAATTTTGACTAGAGTTGCTGTTGCAAGCTCAAGGTTACTTAGTTTGAGCGCCAGTAAAATAATATGCTTTAACTCCATCTCAGTACAAAGTTCTTCAGGCAGAGCAAGTAAAGCATCTAATGCCTGTTGTGGCTGTTGTTCAAGGCTGAGTTGGAATGATAAGGCGAGGTGATACAGCCTTTTAGCTTCATTGTCAGATTCAATTAAGGGGAATAAGTTTTGGACTGTAAGTGATAATCCATAACTATTTTCATTCGAGTTTAGTCCCATAATTTTTTTATAGACGCGTTCCATTCCAGAGGCTTTATTTAGCGTATCGATATAAGCTTTTCGTACTTGAGTGATATCTTCTTCAAATTTATCTTTTAATTGTGAAAAAATAAAATTTTCATGCGAGTCAGATAATGCAACTTTATGGTTTTTGCACCATAAGAAAACTCTACCAGGTTGATGATTTTCTAGCCAGACAGGGGCGAGTGGAGCTAATGAGCTAGAATCAATTTCTAATATTCTAAAAACTATTTTTTTGTAAGATTTTATTACTAGTTTAAGAATGTTATGGCAGGTCGTATTAAATGCATCATAGTAATTTATAGTCATTTTATTAATGTGTGATTGAGTCCAATTTTCTGTTTCTCTTGTAGTTAGAAACTTTGAAAACTCAAGATATCCATAGGTTTTAATTAATCTTGTTAGCTCTGGGTACTTTGAGTTTATACTTTTTTCAATCTTATTGACTTCATCAAGTATGACATCAGAGTTCAATGAGTTTAAATTGAGTTTTTTAGATAGTGCTAACGCTTTCTTTGTTAGCTTTAGTAGCTTGGTGAGATCGTCTTTAGCTTTTTTACATTCATCTAATGTTTGTTCTAAGTCAATTTTTTTATTTTTGGTGTCGCACTTTTCTAGGCAAGAAATTATTTTACTACCAAGTTCATCAAGAATAATATTTTTAGTAGAAATATGAGAAATGCCTTCGATTTTTGCAGCATTTTTTGACAAATTTATAAAGTCAACATTAGGATATTTTTTAGCCTCAGATGCTAGTGACTCCATCGCATGGACAAGCTGTATTGGAGTTTCAGCTTGGTAGCCTGCATAGGTTTCGACCCATTTATTATTATGTCCTAAATTAGGGCCTAGATTAGCTTCAACTGTTCCGTTTGCATGAGTGTATCCAGATCTTGAGTAACAATAATCAACACCACTTAATAGTATTTTTTTGAACCCCATCTCAACAGCTAGGCGAATCGAACTATTAGTAACTGTCGGCCCGACAGTAATGATGTTGTCGTGATCCTTTTTGCCACTCCATGGATATCGTTGACCTAGATATATACTTTGTCCTTGCCATTGTGAAAGTACTTTTGGACTAACGTGGTAAGAGTTTACTAGAAGTGTGTTTTCACTTAATGCAAAAATTTCTCGACTAACATCAAAGCTAAACTCTTGTGGATCAACGCAAGTGATAATATCAACTGAAATAGAGTGTTTAGCTAGCTTACCTGCAATACGCGACACTGCAATAATGAAAAGATTGTCACTGTTCTTTATTATCCAATCAATATGCTCATCAAGTGAGGGGCCGCCAGCAACAACCAAGCAAGTCTTCCCTTCAAATTTGTTTCTAAGAAGCTTTGCAGGTGTGTGATTGTCTGGGATATTCTCTAGTTGAGTCTGAAAGAATATTTTTTGGGTGAATAAAATCCTATGATTAAAATATTCATCTTGGACTTTGTTTTCTATTCTGCTAAATAGTGAGTTATAGGATTCTAGGTGTTGGGATGTGACACCAAGAGAAGCATAAATCTCATACTCTCCTTTAGCGAGATATATTTTTATATCCTCTTGTTCTAACTGCTCTAGAAAATCA
The DNA here is from genome assembly GCF_019345585.1 of Shewanella sp. NKUCC05_KAH. Classification (NCBI taxonomy): domain Bacteria; kingdom Pseudomonadati; phylum Pseudomonadota; class Gammaproteobacteria; order Alteromonadales; family Shewanellaceae; genus Shewanella; species Shewanella sp. NKUCC05_KAH. The sequence continues at coordinate 176,216 of NZ_JAHKQZ010000005.1, read as the reverse complement.
GTTTCATTTACTATCTTAAAGTTTTTTTGCTTAGTTGACGGGATATCTATAATTAATAATGGTAGCACTTCATCCAATTCGATAAATATAAATTTAGACCCTAAAGCGATTTCCTGTTCTAATGCATAACTTGCTAGCAGTCCTGAGTCCATTCCAATAATAATATTAAGCTTATCTTTAATCGAAAATGCCTTTTTAAACTTATTGTTATAAATTGTTTTTGAGTCAAGATTTTCAAAAGTATGGCGATTTATGCTAGGTAAATAGTATTCATTAAATCGACTTATTGCGAAACTATTCAATATTTTGTTCATTAGTTATACATTCCTATTGGTCGGCAAGTAAGTCAATACGAGCTCTTATCTTATATGCCAAGGCAAAAAATTGCTCAGGTAGAAAACAGCAATAAATGCGCCATGTTATTTTTTTGACAGTTTATATTGACATTTAGCCCTCAGGTGTTGATTGACTAGTTAGAAAGGGCTGACTTGATGCAATAAAGTCGAAATTAGCCTATAAAATCATGTAAATTTTACGAGTAACTACCTATACTAATAGAGCTTTATAGGTGAGTAAACTACGTTCTAGTAATGATTTTATGCCATGTTGGCTTGTTTTTTGCTTTGATTTAATTGCTTTAGCAGTAAATCGTCAATTGTATAGGTTGCTACGGTTACATTATCAAGATGGAAAGCTAAATTGAGCCACTGGGGAGGCCCTATGTTTGATAACAAAACAATTTTAATTACAGGTGGCACTGGGTCATTTGGGCAGAAATACACAAAAACAATTTTAGAAAGGTATAAGCCCAAACGGTTGATCATTTTTTCCAGAGATGAATTGAAGCAGTTTGAAATGCAGCAGATATTTAATGCTCCCTGTATGCGTTATTTCATTGGAGATGTGCGTGATGCCGACCGCTTAATGCAAGCATTGCAAGATGTCGATTATGTTATCCATGCAGCAGCATTAAAACAGGTACCTGCTGCAGAGTATAATCCTATGGAATGTATCAAGACAAACATTTATGGTGCAGAGAATGTTATTAAGGCAGCTATTGCCAATAAAGTAAAAAAGGTGATCGCCTTATCGACAGATAAAGCTGCGAGTCCAATTAATCTTTATGGTGCGACAAAGTTGGCTTCTGATAAGTTATTTGTTGCAGCCAATAACATCGTAGGTCCTGGGAAAACACGCTTTGCTGCCGTCAGATATGGAAATGTCGTAGGTTCTCGTGGTTCCGTCGTTCCTTATTTTAAGCAGTTGATTGCTAATGGTGCTTCATCTCTTCCTATTACCCATCCCGATATGACTCGCTTTTGGATTACACTCCAAGATGGTGTTGATTTTGTTCTTAAAAATTTCTCTAGAATGCAAGGTGGAGAAATTTTTGTACCTAAGATCCCTTCAATACGAATTTCCGATTTAGCGGATGCTTATGGTAATGGATTACCACATGAGATCATAGGTATTCGTCCTGGTGAAAAAATGCATGAAGTTATGTGTCCAGGTGATGATTCTCATCATACGATAGAATTCTATGATCATTTTGTTATCACACCATCAATTAAATTTTTTGGTCGTGAAAGTGATTTTACAGTTAATGCTTTAAATGAAGTTGGCACTTTAGTTAATTCTGGCTTCGAATATAACTCTGGTAGTAATGTTCATTTTTTAACAGTCGAAGAAATATTAAAACTAGATGAGGAGTCATGTTCATGATTCCATATGGAAGGCATGATATTGTTGCCGATGATATTGCTGCCGTTGTTGAAGTATTACAATCCGATTTTTTAACTCAAGGTCCTAAAGTTCCTGAGTTTGAAAAGGCCATTTGTGATTACACGGGAGCCGCATTCTCTGTTGTCGTTAATAGTGCAACTTCTGCTTTACATATTGCTTGTCTTGCCTTGGGTGTTGGTCCTGGAGATCTAGTATGGACATCACCGATTACCTTTGTAGCATCGGCAAATTGCGCTTTGTATTGCGGTGCTGAAATTGACTTCGTCGATGTTGACTCAGAAACAGGTAACATGTGTCCTGTAGCCCTTGCCAATAAATTACGTAATGCTGAGCGTTTGCCTAAAGTTATTATTCCTGTTCATTTAGCAGGCCATAGCTGCGATATGCAAGCAATTGGCGATTTAGCTAAGCAGTATGCTGTGAGTGTTTTAGAGGATGCTTCCCATGCTATAGGAGGAAGCTATCAAGACCAGAAGATAGGCGCATGTCAGTATTCCGATATTTGTGTATTTAGTTTTCATCCGGTAAAAATAATCACGAGTGCAGAGGGAGGAGTTGTGACTACTCAACAATCTGACTTAGCTAAACGTATGGTTCAACTTCGTAGCCATGGGATTGTTAGAGATCATACTGTTATGCTTAGGCCGGATGAAGGTGACTGGTATTATGAACAGCATGAGTTGGGGTTTAACTATCGCATGACCGAGTTACAGGCAGCGCTCGGCGTGTCGCAAATGAAGCGACTCGATGCCTTTGTGTTAAAAAGAAATGAATTAACAGCCCTGTATCGTAAACAACTCATAGGCCTACCTTTTAGTTGGGTAGAGCCTTTACCTAATACTCAAAGTGCTAGACATCTACAAATTATCCGCCTACATGATACCTCTGCAAGAAAGCAGATATTCAATGATATGCGAGCTGCAGGTATACAAGTACATGTGCACTATTTTCCTGTACACCTTCAGCTATTTTATCTTCAAAAAGGTTTCCAACGAGGAGATTTTCCATCTGCGGAGCACTTTTATGAGCAGATTTTGAGCTTGCCCTTATACCCTGGACTAGAACTCGATGAACTGAACTTAGTGATAACCCAACTCAAGCTTCAGTTATCAAAGCAATGATAGTTTTTATTTACGTGCAGTTAACCAGTAATAAGACTCGATTCTGCCATCAGTAAAGTTTTCATCAGTGACTTTCCCGATTGATTGAATGGTTAATCCTGCACGCTCAATTAACTGACGTATCTCATTATCATCGTAATAGCTCTTCACTGTATCAACAGTTTTTCTGCACTCTTCTTTTGCATTGAAAGAAATGATTAGACTTGCACCAGGCTTAAGAACATGGCTAATTGCTTGTAGAGTAAATTCAGGTTGCTTCAAATAATGCATCAGCCCCCAACAAAGAATCATATCAAAGTGTTGGGCCGAGAAGGGGGTTAACACATCCGGTACCGAACCACATAAAAGTTGTTGTTGCGGTAATTGATAGCGAGATTTAACTATTTCAAGTGCTGCCGCACTTTGATCGGCGCCATATACTTGCCGAAATCCCAGCTCCAACAATGCTCTGATGTTACGTCCTTCGCCACATCCAAGATCTAAAAGTCGTGCATCTGGTTTTAGGTCCAGTCTAGAAACCTGTCTTATGACATTAATATCCGGCCAAACCAAAGGTTTTTTTGCTCTGACTTCCCGATAATGTGTTTCCCAGCTCATTCTTTAGCTCCTGTATTAAATGAGAATGCTCTTCCTGTTGTGTTTGATAAAAATGCATTTAATTGCCATTGATACGTGAATGAGAGTATCAAGCAGCCGTCGATCTCTGCACATTCTTGGTATCCCGAATCTGGTAATTTGATGTTGTATTGTTCAAGTTTTTGCTTAAATAGCAGTAGCATGGGAACTGTTTGTTTTATCGACTCTGGGGATTTTCCGAGAGCGAGATGAATGTTGTTTTCAAATACATCATAGCCATTGCTCATCATTGGAATGAAGATGTCATTGACTTTGTCGCCACCAATTTCCGCATGAACTTCATAGATTTTACATTGTTCGTCAATCGGATTGAATTTCATTGCCGTTTGAAAAAAACCATGTTGAATTGCCAAAGCATTTCTCATACATGAAAACTGGCTTTGTGCCACTTCGTTTAAGTTTTGTGAGACGGTATACCAACCTATGCCGTCAAAGCTAGGCGGTCCGTTTGATATTTCGCCTATGGTACATAGGTGCAATATCTGACTGTTATAAACGAAGTCTATTGAGACAATGTCCTGACCAAGCAAGTACTCTTCAATATTTACCGAGCCATCTAAGGATACTGATACCGCATTTGAGTAAGCTTGCTCTAAGTCTATGCTTGAATTACATAAACTCATTGCTGCGTGAGATTTTACAGTATTGGCAGGTTTTACAAAGACAGGGTAATCGATAGGATTATGAATATCGAATATTCTTGGTGCAGCAATATCATGTAGTCTGAGCGCGTGTAATAATTTTTGTTTGTGGGTGAAAATTTCACTATTGTCTATATCTAGTCCAGGGAGTTTAAAATATTTAGCAATCATTGCGCAGCTAACCACTGGCTTGCCTGTTGATCTCGTTAGCACTGCGATTAATTTGATATTTTCTGCAATAATGGCGTCAATGATCGGTGTCGCGTCATAGGTACTGACATTGATAAACAGATCCGAAATCATCTTTCCTGGCGCTTGAGCATTGGCATCACAAGATACGACTTTCCAGCCCATTTCTTTAATTTTTAGGATCAGAGGAACTTGATTCTGCCCAGCTCCAACGCTGAGAATATATCCATCACAGCTTGACATGAGCATCCTCGATTAAACGGCTAACTAACTGACACAACTTGTTTCCCCCCTCTATTTCAAGGGAGTGCTGGTCAGCATTATTTAGACATCGCTCTCGAAACATTTGGCTTTCCGATGTAAATAGCGCTTGAATACCTTGGGTTATGGTTTCTCGTGAGCGACTAATGAGACAACATTCTGCTTTCTCTAGCGCATCAAGTTCTTGTGGCTCGCAGAGTGAGTCGGTTGGGAGTAGCAGTGTGAGTGATCCAGATGCAATCGCCTCAAACAGAGAAATGCCATAGCAGCAAATAACAATTTCTGACTTTGACATTAGCTCGGGTAAGTTTTCAGGGTTAATGACATGAGCCCATCTTTCTTGGTTAGGTAGTTTCGGGTTGTCTGCATAGGGCCCCTGTACCCAAGTTATTTTATAAGTGGTTGGGACCTGTGTTTCTATTATTGCCGGTAACCAAGAGCCATATTGCAATGCATCGCTGCCGCCAGTGGTGATCAGGACCCGCTTTTCCTTGGGCACTATTTTCTGCGGTGTGAACAGGTAATGCGACCAGCCGTATGTTGTTTTATCTGAAGCTGACTGACAAAAAAATGCAGGTACAAATATGGCATCCACTAAGAAATTGATATCAGCATCGGTTTTGTCGATGGCTAGCAGTTTAGTGTTTGCTGATTTTGCCTTGGTAAGGGCTGAATTTAAAAGAACCTTGTCTATGTAATGTGGATGAATGTCTACTATCCAGAGTGCGGTGCTATTTTCCAGCATTTGGGAAAGCGCCGATTGTTCGTTTTTGTACCATATTGCAGTACTTTGCAGCCAAGGTAAGTCGGTGCGTTTGTCACCAACTATATGTAGAGTGACTCCTAACGATAAATGTTCTTGCAGTAAGTTAGCGATAAAAGCACTTCTTTTGAGATGTCCCATACCGATATCTTTCCCTGCATGACAGAGTATATGTGCCTTTTTATAGTGCGTATCTGGACGTTTTTGTTGTACGTGATTATTCAGAGCTCGAAGTTCAGGATCCGCCAGAAGCTGCGACTGAACCCATTTCAAGTTCACAATAGAATCGCTAGTATTCTCTTGGAACCAACGCTGGTATATTTTCTCCATGAAAAGGTAGTCGGCATGGGTATCGACTGAGATCCTATGTTTTATCGCTGAAAAATCATCACTGTCGGTGATGTTGAGTTTTTCTAATACGGGTATCAGTTTATCAGCATAACCAACATGTTCACGAGACATGTCACTTTGACTCGCCACTAACAGTTTCTTCCAGCCCGTGAAGCTGTAAAATGCCATACCTTCGTGAATACTCATTATTCCCTCAGTAAGAACAATACTGTCTTTGATTGGATGGCGTTTTAATTCTTTGATCGCATGATCGATAAAATCTGGATCGACTAGGGGGCAATCGCCGCAGATGTAGACAATATATTGAGGTTGAAATGTATTTATGACTGCATCTAAGCGCCCCATGAGATCATTGACATCACCTTCGAAAGTAAAACAGTTTACATTTTGATCTTGCGACCAATTCACCAGTGGGCGGTTGTAATCATCTGCCGTGGTAGCAAGTATGATGTCATCGATTTCCTTGCAGCGGGTTAACCTACACCATAGCCGCTCAATCATAGGCTTACCGGCTAGGTGCAACAGATGCTTTCCTGGTAGACGGCTAGAATTTAATCGAGCACCAACTATGGCAATGGTCTTCATTTGTGGGTCTCACATTGGAGTGAACATGGACTTATACTGTATTCAAAACTTGGCAAGTAACCATCTTCCTTAAGCGTTTCATCGGCTTCAATGAGTGAAAACCATAACCTATTAAGGTAGTTGTCATTAATTTTTTGGCTAGAAATCATAGGTAATGCTGCACAGTGTGCGGGATCCCATTTAAGTTTTACGCCAGAAGGCCCTGAACCGAAACGCACTTCTCCAGCCGTAGCGCCAAGTGCACTGGTAGCAGAGACAATTGATGATACTGGATTACCATGATTAAAATCATTTTTGGCCTGAAAGGTTTCCAAGGTATCGCTACCTAAGTGAGTTTGGTACCAGTTTCTTTGGCTGCAATCGAGTAATGTGACATACCCAAGCCGCAGTGATGCTTCAGGCCGAGTATGGTTATCAAAAGTGAAACCACAGGTTAGGTTTTCGCCACTTAATCTATACCATTTGCTTAATCCACCTGAGCGTAATGATTGATGACTGAGTATAAGTAAGTCATTGGCAGTATTTAAAATCTGATACTCAACTTTATTGAGGTCCGTAACTCTGTCTCTATGTCTGAATCTTTCCATTAATAAGTGGTTACTAAAAAAATCAACGCCATAGCTGATGTGGTCAAAGTAGCCATGTGAGAGTGTGCCTAAAATGGGTGTGAATCCCTGTGATATAAAACTCAACTTTTCTATGCACAATCCTCTGTTTGCGTTGAGTATTAGATGGATTTCTGGTGTTTGTATGCTGAGTTTTCGTCTTGCTTCGTCAAATTCAATTTGGACATTATCTGGGATGATATTTGTCTGCTGTGTATTTTGGCTGATTAAAGTCGATGGTTTAAATATTGGCTTTTGAACTGCCAACGCCTCAAATCGTTTTTGGGTTAAATGAGTTCGCAGATCGCTGGCCCATCGTCGGCACAACTGCCGCCATTGATGATCGGTTGCTGTGTCTTTATTCAGTTTTTGGAAGTCAGCAAAACATTCACTGTTGAGTTGTAAGTCATTGCGCCCACTTAATGCCCAACGATTAATGTTATATTTTGCTTGTTTCTTTACTGAGACGGGATGTTCGGCATTCGTCAGTGTTAACGCTGGAGATGGACGCCATAATGTCATTACGTCACATGGAGGGCTCCATAAAAATCTTGCATCGCTATTTAATGTTTTAAATAGTAGGTCAATTCGTTGCCACTCTTTATCTGCTTGAACTGCTTCTGTGTTGTAACGTCCTGGGCGGTAATCGAACACTTCCGCATCACTGCCATAGAGAGGAAAAGCAAGGCATCCAGGTTGTATAACTTTATTGAGGTATTGCAGATAGTCTTCGAGTAATAATTCCCCATGTACATAGCGCTGAAACTTTTGGAAGGCGATTGCATGGTTCCAGATAACCTTAATTTCGTTACCTAATGCGGTAACTAGGGACTGGGGACGTTTCAATAAATCAGTATGCCAATTAGGATTATGCGAATAGGGGTTATCCCATTCCACAACAACAGCATCAAAGCCAACTTCAAGGTAAATATCCAGTAGCCCTGCAGAAACAGCTTGTTCATTAAGATAAGCGATTGTTGGTTTGTAACCTAGAATACGGTTGTAGGATACTTGCCCAAGTCGAAGATTATGACGATTAACATCGGCAGGTACTAGTGGGCCTATGATCTGGCTGTCGCCACTCGCAATAAGTTCACAACGATTTTCATTCAGTAACGTTTTGAAGCACTTAATCCAATCGGGGTCTACAGATTGAATTGCTTCAAGCGTGTATGCTGTCATCTCCAATCCGAGCGGAATCCCATTTTCGATCAGTTGCAGCAAAGGCCAATAGCATCGCTGTACTACTTCAAGATGTGATTCTTTCTCTATGGATGAGAATGCCAGATTCATATGAAAAATAGCGTAAATTTTTACTGGCGTCATGCCGATATCCTATTCATACGTCACTTTGACAAGTGATAGTGCAGCTTGAGCTAGCTCAATGGCCTCATGCTTGCTGGTTGCTGTGGTAATGACAAAACCGCTTCGTTGAGTATGATTTGACAGCGGAGCTATGATGGAACCCGGAGTAATGAATATTTTGAGTAACTGAACTCCAGGTGCTTTAGAAGCAACATCATGATTGAAAATAGATTTGACTTTACCTTCAGGAAGATCCAAATAACGTATGGCTACCGCCTGTTGTTTAGATGGTGTGACTTCTTCAACCGATAGACTTTGTCCAAGAGCGAGTTTGATGGCTTTTTCGACAAAGTTTACCCCACACGCTAGTGGAATTTGAGTGGTTGAAAAATAGCCACCTGAGAGGCGACCAGCTATCTCGATCACCTTAGGACCAGTATCGGTAAATACCATGTCGCCTTTTGCGACTCCGGAACAGATCCCCAAGGCTAACGCTGCTTGCTCGACACATGAAATGACTGCAGAGCGAACACTTTCATTTGATGCTGTTGGAGCATCGCCACCATTTTCTATGATGAATGGCTTAGTGCGTTCAAGCCACTCATAGTTACGGTCGGCAAAGCCTAAGGTATAACATTGGCTATTGTCGACTAGGGTTTCGGTACTAAATTGAGGACCTTCGAGATATTCTTCAAGCATCACACGGCCAGTTGGTGATTCATGATGGGCGAGTGTCCATGCTGCATCAAGTTGTGATGTCTGCTCAATGAGTTGCACTCCTCGAGCGCCTCGACTGTCTACGGGTTTGATCACCAAAGGGAAGCCAATCTCATTGGCGCATACATGAAGTGTGGCTTTATTTACCACTGCGCAAAAACGAGGAATAGGGATGCCCATTTTTTGTAGTTGTTGTTTCATCGCGAGCTTGTCCGAGACCCAGAATGCGGACTCGAGTGATAATCCTGCTAGTCCTAGAGCATTACAGACGGTTGCTACGCTTAACGGTACATCGGCACACATAGCTATAACGCCATCTACTCGAACACCAGAAGTTATCAGTGCCAGAGTCTTAGTCAGTATGGCATTTCCATCATAGGTGCTTGCAATAATGGCCCAATCTGCCATGGCTAAACCTGGTGCAGCCGGATTACCGTCGGCAATAATGAGCTTAAGACCCATAGTTTTGGCAATTTTTATGCCTTCACAGGCTTCAATGCCTGCCCCTATGATAAGCAAGTGTTTATCTTTATTTGGCATTAGCGTGCTCTTTATTGTCAATGCTATGCAGCTTTAAGGTTTCGACACCTTTATCCCTAAGCCACGACAAGGCATTAAAAATTTCCTTTTCTGATGCATAGGAGGAAATCAAAACAGTGTCCCCTTCTTGCCAATTGATATTTACAGGGTCTTGGCAGATCCACTCACCTTGTTTGATCCCCCATTTTAGGGATGAAGTATCTGTCAGACCGTCGATTTGACAATGTTGGAGTAGGTTAGTATTGGCTACCAGTTGACAGGTGTGGATCCCTGCGCCCCAAAGAAATATGCGTTTGCATTGCTGCAATTTGTCCAGCACTTTGTCTAAGCAGCCTTGCCAATAGTTGACTTCTTTTTGACGGTAGTTAATGAGCCGTTGACGATTAACTTCAACATCTGCATGGAAATCAACATAGTGATGTTGCTCTTTTGTACTGGCGAGTACTCCAATGATAGGTGACAAGTTACTATTAAAATGCTCCACAACGGAGATTGGTGAGTATCCAGCTAGCCGTAGGCTCTGTATTAGGTTTTCTTTAGTGTAATAATTGATGTGTTCAAAGGAAAAAAATCCTGGGCACAGGCTCGTGTGATTAGCCATTAGAGGTACTTCAACGTAGATAAATTTTTCGCCCTCAGAGTCCTGAATTTTACGGCATTTCTTCAATGTGTTCTGTGGATGGTAAAGGTGCTCGAGTACATGGGTAAGGATAATCAGCTCGAAAGATTCTTCTGTTTCAAAACTTTCAGCACTACCATGAATACAGTCAATATTGTAAAGTCGATTTGCAAGTGAAACAGAGGCAGTCCCAGGTTCTACGCCCAAAACTCGCGTTACACCAGCATCTCTAAATTGCGACAAAGTGTAGCCGTCTGAGCTGCCAATTTGCATTGCTGATTTTGGCAATTCACCGATGCCTCGTTTTATAAAGCGGATCTGTTCATCAACATCTCTGATTTTCGACTCACTTGGGCGTTCTTTACGACCTGGATTGGTGTATACCGCTATTGAACTATAAAAGGTCATCATTTCGTCAAAAGAAACCGATGGACTCTGGCTAACCGATCCGCAATCTGGACAAATAGAAAAACCGATTTTTGTTGTTCCAAGGCCTGGTAATACCCAATCTGAGCTGAAAATGTTTTCTGTATCAGCGCCGCATAAAAAACAGTTTCTGATCATCGTCTATCCTAATATCAACTAGCTAAAATACATGCCGCCATTAGCATTGAGCGTTTGCCCGCAAAGATAACTGCTGTCATCGGAAGCAAGAAATAATGCGATAGCGTTTATATCGCTAGTATGGCCCAGTCGTTTAGCCGGAATTGCTGCCACTTTTTGTTTACCCAGTTCAGATGCTAACTCATTACGTGTCATTTCTGTTTCAACTAGGCCGATTGATATAGCATTACAATTTATGCCGTCGGCGGAATATATTTTAGCAATAGACTTAGTTAAGTTGAGTAAACCGGCTTTTGCCGCAGCATAATGAACTTGGTTAAATCCTCCCCATTGTCCGCCAATAGAACTAATGTTGATGATCTTTCCCCATGTATTTGCTTGCATTGCTGGAATACAGGCTTGAGTTAGCAGAAATGGTCCACGTAAATTAGTATTGAGCATCACTTCAAAATCGTTAGCTGTGATTTCTAAGTAAGGCTTTTCCTGCGCAATAGCCCCATTATTTATAAGAATATCAATAGTACGCGAAAAATGATGTTCAATTGCGTTAACACAGGTACTTATACTGTCAGGAATAGACTGATCTAGATAAAATGCATACACATTTGGACCTAGCTCCTCTGCTAATTCAGTTGCTGCATTTGCATTATGGCAATAGGTCATTGCGACTAAATAATCATTGGCGGCAAAACTACGCGCTAATTCAGCACCGATACCACGACTCCCACCTGTTATGAGCACGAGCTTAGTCATGGTTCTGGCCCCTTGGCTTGCCTTGAGCATCAAAATATGGCCACATCTTATCTGTGGCTTGTCCACCAAGTAGCATAGGTAAAATATCGTGTTGAGGATTTATCTCTACATGGAGTAAAACCGCCCCTTTGGCTTCGATAAATGCGGTGAGCGCTTGTTCTAGTTCAGCTTCTTCGGAGCAATGGATAGCTTGAATACCGTAACCTTGGGCTATGAGGGCAAAATTGGGCGAATGTTTATTGCCGCATGCAGTATCGGTTTCCCAATTCATCAGTTGAAACTGGGAAACAAGTCCTAATCTATGGTTATCGACAACAAGAATTTTAATATTAAGTCCTAATTCACTGATGACGTCTAACTCTTGGATATTCATCTGAAACGAACCATCCCCAGCAATGCAGAGAATTGTAGACTCAGGAGCGTGAATAGCTGCACCGATAGCTGTAGGGAGGTCATACCCCATAGTGCCATGTCCAGCAGATGTCAAAAGCTTGCGCTGCGGTAGTGCAAATCTGAAGTGTCTAGCAACCCAGTGTTGGTGTGCACCTACTCCAGTTGTGACTAAAGTACTTTCGGGTAACTTGTCACTGAGTTTTTTGAGTAGTTTATCTGGTGCAATACCTGGATATTCTGGATATGGCCAACTAAATTGGTCACGCCATTGCGTGATAGTGTTATTCCATTCAGAAAGTTCTGGAACTGATAATTTGTGTTGATTCTTTAATAAAGTATCGAAAAACTCAGTAAGTCCAGAATGAACTGCTGCATGGTGTGCAATGCGGCTGTGGGCTAATTCACCTTCATCAATATCAACTCTGAAAATTTTTGCATTTGCTGCAAAATCCGCTTTAAGCGTACCCGTTTGGCGGACATCCAATCGAGATCCTAAAACCAGTAATAAATCGGATTCTGCAATGGCTTTACCTGCAATTTGGCTACCGGTATGACCATGAAAGCCTAAACAGCCATTATCATCAGTGGGTAGAACTCCGATACCCAAAAGACTATGACTGACAGCAGCTGGCCAATGGATTCTCAGTTTATGCAATGCTTCTACTAATGCAGGAGTCGTCATGCCATTACCGCAAATAATGACTGGCCTTTGCGAAGTATTCATTGCTTCAATTAGGGTATCAACAAATACATCAAGTTCTGCTGTATTGGTTTTCGCTAATGCAGCTGTAATCAGCTTGATTGGCTCTGTAACTGCGGTGCGTTGCACATCCATTGGTAAATCAATGGAAACGGGGCCTTTTCTGCCTTCTAAAGCCAGAGTCCATGCCTGTGGAAGGATTTCGTATAATTCCACAATATTTTGGGGTTGAAACTGTGCTTTAGTGATCGGCTTCATTAGGGCTGGGGTATCGACCTCTTGGAATCCTGATTGACGAACAGACTTGCTTCCGGTGAGATCTCCCGTACCGACTTGTCCGGTGAACACCAGCATAGGTATGCCATCAAAATAGGCATCAGCGACAGGGGTTAGCACATTAGTTACGCCTGGCCCCGATGTCACTGCAACAATACCGGGTAACTGCGTTAATTTCCCCTGAGCTAAAGCTGCGTAACCTGCTCCTTGCTCATTACGAGATGTATAAACGGCAACACCAAATCGTTTGCATGCATCGAGGAGGGGAGCGATTGTTCCTCCAGGATAGTTATGGAGTGCATAAATACCCTGATGTGCCAAAAATTCGATAACAGCATCTGCTGCCACTGTGATGGGGGACAAACTCATTATTCTGATACTCCAAATTTCTCTCTTTGATGCCGCAATGGACGTAATCCATCAAGGGGATCCGCTCGCCATTCTCTATCTGAGGCTTCACTCGCAACAAATTGTTTTTCTGGTTTGCCATCAATCACATTGGCTAATTTTATACCTTGGATTACGGGTGCTATCTGTTGTGGCAGCCAACAATGTCCTGAAGCATATTCATCGCCTTTTTCATCTAAATCTAAATGAAACTCTATGACATCGGCTCGCCATTTGTGTACAGCTCGGTTAAGTACCGCACTAGAGACAGTATGATCAGACCAGCCAACGTTAACTTGATAGCGGTTTCTAAAGCTTTCTAATACCGCAAGATTACATTCATTCTCAGGAGTTGGGTATGCCGATACACAATGAAGCAAGGTGATGTCTTTCGCGCCATTTTCTTTTAGCGTGAGTACCGCTTGATCTATCTCTTCTAAAGTAGCCATGCCAGTTGAAAGAACAACAGGTAATCCCGTTTTTGCACAGGCTACTAGTAGATCCGTCCATAACAATTCGTAGGAGGCAATCTTATAAAAATTGACATAGGGTTCAAGTTCTGCCACTGCATCTAAGTAGAATGGTGTACAAGAAAACTGAATGCCATATTTATCACAACTTTGTTTTAATTCAGGCAAAAAACTGACTGGGAGCTCCCAATCTTTGCGTTTTCGATGTGTTTCACTTTTAGCCAGAATCTCGGGAGCGAAAAGTTGCTCTATTTGGAAAAGCTGAAACTTTACGGCATCGCAACCAATGTCTGCAGCAGTTTTGATAAACTCAATGCAGCGCTGTAAGTCTCTATGATGGTTGCTGGAGACTTCAGCGATAAAAATAGGTGAATGTATAGTCATAGTTACTCGCAAATGGCTCGGTATAGTCTATTAACGGCAAGTCTCTGGGAAGCTTGATGCCCTGTTGCTCTTGCTTTATCAGACTAGTTCTATTAGTTCATACTCTAAATAATCGGCAAGGCTTAACCAATCGTGTTGCTCTTGTGCCTGAAGCATAGCAGGCAATATTTGCTGAAAAGTCGAATTAAGGACAAGTTCTGGGTAGTTTTTTTCTATTTTATCAAGACATAACCGTAACTCTACTGAAGCCTTTGCTTCTTGACCGAGTCTAAATAAACCTGCCGTTTGCCGCAGTGAATCTTGTAGACTTAAGCTCATAATATGAGGTCCTTATACTGAGAACCGCGAATTTTAGCGCCTGATAAACTCGCTTGGTAAAACTTTACTTCTGGATGCTTAGCGATGTAGCGTTCCAAGTGTCTGAGATATGCTCTTAGGTTTAGATCCGTCGCTATCCGCTGGCCTTTGCCATTGATCAACCAGTGTTTAGCTTCCTTCACTTTCTGAATAACCGCATTAACCCATATTTGTTCTTTTATATCGTTTTGACCAAATTTGTGATCATTCCAGAACGCATGACTCTTGTTATTGCAATAACAAAAATCACATCCTAATAGGGTAATTTCTTTTGCCTTTAATTTGATCGCTAAATCAATTGCCGGATGAATGACGCTTCCACTCGTGAACAGTCTTAGTTTGGGATATCGAGAAGCGAGCTGGTCGTATATTTTACTGCCTCCATAGGCAATAAATCTTTGGCCTAACCAAGCATTAAGTACCATTGGATCAACCCGGGGAAAATAAACAAGATTGATGTTATGAGTCGAGGCTAGCGGTAAATGGTATTCACCTATCAATCCGTCAATGCAGATCACAATATCTGGTTTTATATTATTGTGAAGTAAACCACGTAATGCAGTATCGGCCGCTATGATTAGTGGCCTATGGGAACTTGAACTAATTTGTTGCAGATAATCATAATGCTCTTCTAAAGAAGGACCCGAGCCAATCACGATAGCTTTATAGCTACTATGACTATTTATTAAGCTCGCAGCATCAGGATCGTGAGTAATATAAAGTTGGTTATCCTCGAAGCGTTTTAATATTGCAGGATCATCAGACTGATGTCGTTGATTAGAGAACTCACGATTGAGCTCCATGACTAATAAGTCTCTAAGAGTCGCATTTTCATCACTGACAAGAGTGAGATCTGGCGTAATTGCAATATTAGGAAAATTTAACTTTGTGCTTGGAAGCGCCGTTAAATTAATGTTTGGATGCTTTAACCATTCGCTTTGATCTGTGTAACTAATGAGGAGGGCAAAAACGCTGAGGTTTAAAATGCAAACATCAATTGAAAGATACTGTGGATTATCGATAAGTAAACTTGGTACATCTCCCATCCCGACACCGTAGACGGTTACGTGAGTTGCATCTGCAAGTAATGTACTGATAAAGAGCCGTGCTTCGGCGATGCGGTCATGACGACTACTGAGCTGAATACCACTGACACTGATAGTTTGATTGCGACCGTTGACAAGGTGGGCATCTAATTCATTGATGGTCTGGCTTTTGACCGCAGCGGCTACTATAGGCCAACGCTTAACGATAATATTGAGATTAGACGCAAATAGCTCGGTCATTCCGTTTCTCCGGAAGATTTCTGTGAGTTTGATATCACCAAGGTCACTATCTGGTCTCTCCACAGGGACTCGAACCCCGATCGGCCGCTTAGGAGGCGGCTGCTCTATCCTGTTGAGCTATGAAGAGACGACAGTGATTATACTGGTTTTATCTTTGATTAAAAGGCTTAAGATTTAGTTGCTTAAATCTTAAGCGCTATGTCGTTTATCTGTACATTGTAGGCGGCATTTTGGTCTACAAGTACTGCGGTGGCGCTTTCTTCGCTTACTTGCTCAATTTTTACCGTAGCACGGCTTTTGGTCGCGACGGCGCGCATTTCATTGAGTCTATCGGGTAAGTTTTGTTGTAATACTACTTGGAATTTATCACCGACACGAATGCCATGTTTACGGCCTAGATTTAATATAATCCTGTCAGCTTGTCGGCTAACGACTTGGCCAAGTAATGGCCTGCAATTAAGTGTGCTGTCTAAATCTCGGGTAGCTTGCAATATTAATTGAGTAATACTTTTTCCATAGGAGGAACGCCAGAATCTATTACTGTTGGGAGCAATGATAGCCTGTTCTTCAAATTCCCATGGGGCCGATGTGCTGTAGCTTTTGCTCCAGACCTCTTCGCCACTGATCCCATGATAGAGGCTGAGTTTGAATTGAAATTGCCTTAGCGGAGCTTCATCCCAAAATCCTAAGAAGGTGGGTTGTACTGGCTCTATCGATATATCAATGATCTGCGGTTGAAGAATATATTGGCTGTCGGTAATTTCACTGAGCCAGCTTGGGAGTCGATAACCGCGAATATCCACTAGGTCTTGTTCAATATCGAGTCGCTCGTTAGCATGGATGTGACTAAAGCCAGTTGAAGAGTAATCTTCTATAGTGTTCCCTAACGCCTCTGAAATGACCTCTTCAAAGCCTGAAAGTTGTCCATATCTAAGCTGAGAACGATCTTTTATTTGTGTTTGAGGTATTAAAATAGCGGCCTTTAATTGGCCATTAGGACACTGTTGTGTTGGATCATCATTTAGATCGAGGCGTAGGGATACATATATTTTATTTCCCTGAATTTGTTCACTAACGAGTTGGATGTTTATGGCTTGGGCGTTGCGATTTATCGCAAAGTTATTTTGTGTGAGGTTACCATTAGAGGTTTGTTGCTCGCTGGATATTTGAATACCTGTGCTTAATGTCGCATAGCTAACAGCTTGATTAATCGCGTCTTCTCTTGCTTGAGCTGTATTACCATTGATAATAGTTGCTTCTCCGCTGGCTTCTATCCATTCGGCTCTGGTGGGCAAAGAAAGTAGTAAAAGGCTCAAAATGATGAGCGAAGCTGAACCTGGTATGTGCATCAATTCAATCCTTATCGCTAAGCTAATGGCGATATTACCAATCGAGCCAGTTTTCTGACTCTTAATCTAATATGGCAATAAAGCAAATTTCGTGCCTGAGTATGAGAACTTTTGATAAAGTTTCCATTGTTACAGTCGATATACTGCGTAATAGAAGAATATTGTCGGACTGAGGTTAATATTGGTCCGAAGATTGCTGGTTTTTGTTACTCATTAAAAATTTGAAGCTTAGAAAGTGAGTCACTTGACTGCCAATGCACCCATAGATGAGGTAAATCCAATGCTAAAGCGTGTGATTATTCCCTTAACATTGATAATGTTAGGTGGATGTGTAGCTAAACCGGTTACGCCGCCCAAACCGAGTTTAGTGGATGGCAATGGGTTGCCGCCAACGGCAGTGATTAACCATTTAGCACAGCGAATAGTGACTGAGCTCGTTAAGCAAAATGATGCTTTGCGTTCTGATCAACCTATCGTAGTTGCAACACCAGTATTAGTGGGCGATTTGAATGGCACTAATGCGTTAGCGCAACAGTTACAGCAAGGATTAATGACGTCGCTCCATAGCTTTCAGTTTAATGTGGTGGATTTAAACTTAGCTGATGGCTTGAGAGTCACATCTGACGGGGATTTTATTTTGACGAGAGATTGGCAAAAATTGTCGAAAGATCTTCCTGTTGAACATCTTGTCGTTTCGACTATGAGCGTAGTAACCAATGGTATGGCGATCAATACTCGGATTGTGAACATTAGTAACAATCGCGTGGTATCGGCATCTCAAACTTTTGTGACTCAAAAAGAGTTGGCAAACTACATGCAACCTTCGGAGCAAATTGTGTCACAAAATGGCATCTTATATCGTCAGGCGAGTCCAGGTATGAATGAAGTGCGTGTTTTAGGAGATGGAAAATGAAACGCTACCTTTTAGTTATTGTGGCGCTAATGCTAACTGGCTGCGCTGCTAAAGATAGATATGTGCAATGGGAAGATGTGCCGCCGCCGAGTTTTCCTAAGTTAACGGCTATAGGATATGCGCCCTTAGCGACTCAACCGGCTAAAGAGCAATCACAAAGAGTGTTGATGGCTATGCAGGCATCAAAAATTGTGGCTTATCGTGAATTAGCGGAACAAGTTTATGGGCAGAAAATAACGGCAAACAGCAGTGTCAGTGATTGGATGTTGACGGACGATAATGTCAAAGCGTCAGTTTCTGGCGTGATCCGCGGCGCACGAGTCGTTAAGAGTTATCCAGCAGGCGAGCATTATGTCACTGAGTTAGAACTTGATTTTTCACAGGTTTGGGCGCTTTATCAACAACAGAGCCGTCCACAACGAGTGAAGGAAGTGACGTATTTCTAGCGTTTTTGAGAGTATGTTCAACAGCATGTATTGAGCCGCGTATTTACGCGGCTTTTCTTTTTGTACAAGACATTAATATCTAATCAGAGCTTAGAAAAGGGAATGCTAAGTGGGAGTGATGCGCTTGTTAGGCCTTTAAATCATTGCCTAAACTTGAGATAGTCGAGGTCTTGCCTTTATCGTTATAGGTGAGGCTGGAGGCGTTTCTGCTGGCTTGTAAAGCTTGAGCAAAGCGATTTAAACTCGCTAAATTCATCTCAATTAAACTGGCATTTTGTTCGTTTAATTCTTTGCATTCAGTCAATGCGTCTTTGATCTCGGCCATTTTATGTACGAGTTCGACTTGCTGAGTGAGTAGCGATTTATCACTGTGTTTTGCTAGAATATCATCATTAGTCTTTAGTTCTTTCAGACATTGCGATTTTTCGTTAGCAAGGGAAAGCAGTAAATCGGCGTTTTGGTCAACCAAAGCGCCTTTTTCCTTGAGTATGATTTGCTTAAGAACAGCCAAATGGGCGTGTTGTAGATCTACCAGTTTAGCTATTTCAGTCATAGTTACTCTTTATTTAAGTCATTAAGTTCGGCTTCAAAACTTGCAATATTGGCAGCCAACTTTTCAGGGTCAATTTTATAGCGACCTTCGGCAATAGCTTGTTTGATTTCGGCTACTTTCTTTTGATCAACTTCAGGAAGGCTAGCCATTTTAGTCTGAGCTCCTTGAAGTTGTTGTGCCTGGGCCGTAATGACCACTGAATCGCTTCTCTGTGGTGTTGTCGATTTTGTAGCAACTTGAGCAGATTGATCGCTGCTCGTTTTCGTTGCGCCTGAACGAACTTGCGCAGTCGTTGCAGTGTTGAGTTTGCTAATATCAATTGCCATTTTAGGCTCCAGCGTCGTGTGTACGGGATTTCTTAACTGGGGTATCGGCAGCTTACAAAAAAGCTTTAGATTATTTTACATTCTTACTTCAACTTCGCCAATGCCTGTGACTATAGCATCTAGTTCTTTGTTTGAACTGCTATTTTTGACTCTGATCCGATCACCTTTATTGCCATCTTGTAGGGCTTCGCCCACTGTTTTGAGCTCGAATGAGCCAGAACGAACGTAGATAGATACCGAATCATTTTTACAAACGAAGCATAAGTTGTTGCTTAATATGGGATTATCTTTTGCTACTCGTCGTTTTACTCGCACGCCAGCCAATTTACTCGGGTCATCGAATTCGGCACCTCTCAAGCTATTTTGTTCAATGTAACGGACTTCTACTTGACTAGGAGAGATGAGTTCGCCTGGTGCTAAGATTTCGGTTGAGACAACAACGGGGAATAAGATATCCACCCGAACCGAGATATAGATTTGCCAAGGGTAAGCTAAGTCTTGCGTATCACAGCTGACTTTTAAGGTGTTATTACGGCTAATTTCCCTATCGCTAGCCAGTTCAACTTTCATTGGAGACGAACATTGTGACGGCAGCATTCTTGCGTCAACCATCTGTGGCGAAATATTTACTTTGGCATTTTCTGGAACAGATATTTTTTCTGAAATAAGCGCTTTAGCTAATTCTGAGATTGCCGATACGGTGGGGACAATAGGCTCTGCACTCGCAAAAGCGGGCATGAAGAGGGTGAAAAGACTAAAAAAACAGACTAAATTTACTTTCATAATGAAGAGACTAGCTTGTAACGCCAGAATGCACCTATACTTTTATTAAGTTCGAAGCTGACCACTGTAATAATAATTTGCATCACTGTCAGAAGATTGACTCAGTTTCGACTATGTTTATCGATAGATAAGACGTAAGCAATTAATATGCCTATACTCAACTGAGTTATAGGGCC
Organism: Shewanella sp. NKUCC05_KAH; assembly: GCF_019345585.1. Lineage (NCBI taxonomy): Bacteria > Pseudomonadati > Pseudomonadota > Gammaproteobacteria > Alteromonadales > Shewanellaceae > Shewanella > Shewanella sp. NKUCC05_KAH. The sequence continues at coordinate 156,024 of NZ_JAHKQZ010000005.1, read as the reverse complement.
GAACATAAACAGAACAACAAGGCAGAGTTATGTCGAGTATTCTTGATTCAGTCAACAAACGAACCCAGCTCGTTGGACAAAACCGTTTAGAATTGCTGCTTTTTAAATTAAACGGTCGTCAACGGTTTGGGATTAACGTGTTTAAGGTGAAAGAAGTACTGCAGTGTCCACCACTGACCACTTTGCCTAAACTTAATCCTTATGTGAAGGGTGTTGCTCATATTCGTGGAACAACCATTTCAGTGATTGATTTGAGTGCGGCAACAGGGGGAAAACCTTTAGCGAGCACTGAAAACTGTTTCATCATTATTTCTGAATATAACCGTAGTGTTCAAGGCTTCTTGGTCAGTTCTGTTGAGCGGATCATCAACATGAATTGGGAAGCGATTATGCCTCCGCCGCAAGGTGCTGGCCGTTATTCCTATCTGACAGCGGTGACTGAAATTGAAGGTGAATTAGTTGAAATTCTCGATGTGGAAAAAATCTTAGATGAGATTTCACCGGTTAAAACGGCTATCAGTGAAGAAGCCAATGAAAAACTGACCCTCGACAGAACTCAGCATTACCATATTATGGTTATTGATGATTCTGCCGTGGCGCGTAAACAAATTATTCGTTCACTCGAGTCATTGAATTTACAAATTGATACCGCAAAAGATGGTCGCGAAGCATTAGACAAGCTTAAAGAGATCGCCAAAGAGATGGATAATGTGGCCGATGAGATACCCCTCATCATCTCTGATATTGAGATGCCTGAAATGGATGGCTACACCCTGACAGCTGAAATCCGAGATGATCCTAAGCTTAAGCATATTAAAGTGGTACTGCATACTTCGTTAAGTGGTGTATTCAATCAGGCAATGGTTCAAAAAGTGGGGGCCAATGACTTTATCGCTAAGTTTAATCCTGACGAACTGGCCGCTGCTGTGAATAAGCATTTAAGTTTGTAATTGCTGTAGGTTAGTACCTAGATACGCTTTACGCTATAATCTCGACTTTATAACATGATGGTTTCGCACTGATTTTGGTGCTTGCTATAGGATTTAGGATGTGAATGTGCCAAATAAATCACTCGCTGAGGCTGAATATAATCAATTTAGGTTGTTCTTAGAGCAACACAGCGGCATCGTACTGGGTGAAAATAAGCAATATCTTGTGCGCAGTCGTCTTGCTCCTTTGATGGGCAAATATAACCTGCCATCCTTATCTGATGTGGTTAAGCATTCGATGAAGCCTACTGAGCGTGCGCTCAGAGCTGAAGTGATCGATGCTATGACGACCAATGAAACCCTTTGGTTCCGTGATCGTTATCCATTTGAGTTGTTGAATAATGTCCTACTACCTGAATACAGTCGTCTGGGGCGTCCGCTCAAAATTTGGTCTGCGGCTTGCTCGTCAGGCCAAGAGCCGTACTCATTGGCTATGACTATTCTTGAGTATCAACAGAAGAAGCCTGGTGCCTTGGCTGGTAGTGCTTCGATTCAAGCAACGGATCTATCTCCTTCCATGTTAGAACGCTGCAAAAATGCCGAGTACGATAGTTTGGCATTAGCGCGTGGTTTATCTGAAGAACGTAAGCGTCAGTTTTTTGATGCATTACCTTCAGGCAATATGAAGTTAAAGGATAATGTGAAGCGGTTGGTGAACTTTAGAGCGCATAATTTGCTTGAGAGTTATAGTCTGCTTGGCAAGTTCGACATTATCTTTTGCCGCAATGTGCTGATTTATTTTGCACCAGAGGCAAAGGCAAAAATTTTGCGGCAATTCGCTGCCGCTCTCAATCCCAAAGGGATTTTATTTCTCGGTGCATCAGAATCTATCGCTGGTTTAACGGACGAGTTTGATATGGTTCGTTGTAACCCTGGCATTTATTACCAGAAAAAGACTTAACTCAGCCGCTCTAAAGAAAATTACCGACAATTGTCGGTAATTTTTTACCCATCACTTGCTCATCCTTATTGTTATTCTCAAAATTTTCCTGATGTTGGCACATGAATTGCTTTATTTTCGTGAGAACACGAGGAGGCAATTTTATGGCGATCAATTTTGATAATGCACTGGGTGTGCATCAATACACTCTCGGTATTAGAGCGCAGCGGGCTGAAGTCATTTCAAGCAATATCGCTAACGCAGATACGCCACATTACAAAGCCCGCGATGTTGATTTTTCTGCGGCAATGCAAGCCGCTCGAGGCCAACAGCAGCAGCGAAATAGTCTTGAAATGCAAGAGCCAGATAAGCATTTTGGGCTTGCGGAGTTGACTGGGCAATTTGTTAAGTTCCGTGTGCCAAATCAACCCGATACCGGTGATGGTAATACTGTTGATATCCAACAGGAACAATCGGCATTCATGCAAAATGCACTTGAATATCAAATGTCGCTAGGTTTTTTAGACAGTAAGTTTAGTGGCATGAAGAAAGCGTTGAGAGGGGATTAATCATGAGTTTATTTAGCATATTTGATGTTGCTGGCTCGGGAATGTCTGCTCAATCGGTCAGGCTAAACACCACCGCGAGCAACATAGCCAACGCGGATTCCGTCTCGAGTAGTGTAGATAAGACCTATCGTTCCCGTCATCCCATTTTTGAAGCCGAAATGGCTAAAGCCCAAAGTCAGCAACAAGCTTCTCAAGGCGTTGCAGTAAAAGGCATTGTAGAAAGTGATAAACCACTACTGAAAGAATACTCGCCCGATCATCCTATGGCGGATGCGGACGGCTTTATTTATAAACCGAATGTTAATGTCATGGAAGAAATGGCAGATATGATTTCTGCTTCGCGCTCATATCAAATGAATGTTCAAGTCGCTGAAGCAGCTAAGTCTATGCTGCAACAAACACTTGGGATGGGTAAATAACATGTGTTACTTAGGAGGTAAGCTGTGAGCCTCATTAATCAAATTAACCAAGCGTCGGCGCAGACGGCTCAAAATAAGAGTCAGCCAAATGCCGTTACGACGAATTCATCAACCAGCTCAACGGGTAATCCGTTTCTTGATGGCATACGTTTGCCAAAAGAGTCAATAGTACCGGAAGCAAAAAGCCAGCAGTTAACTCAAGATGACTTTTTCTCGTTATTAAGCCAACAGTTATCGATGCAAGATCCCTTTAAGCCCGTCGACAACGACCAAATGATTGCGCAGATGGCATCATTCTCGACGGTTGATGGTATTACTAAGTTGAATAAGGAAATCGTTAATTTAAACGGTGTTATGACATCAAGCCAAGCATTACAGGCATCAGGACTTGTTGGTCGCAAGGTGTTGATCCCAACTGATACAGGTAACATTTCAGCTGAAAGCCCAACAATAAAAGGTGTGATTAGCACGCCAGCTAAAATTCCTGAAGTTACTGTACGTGTTGAGGATGAGAAAGGCCAAGTTGTGACCACCTTTAAAGTTGATGGCAGTAAGGGGGGCAATGTCGATGTTAACTGGGATGGCCTCGATAAAGACGGAAACCCTGTAACCGCAGGTAACTATACGATCAAGGCGAGTGGTTTAGTGGATGGGAAATCCCAAGAATTGCCAGTCTCGACCTATGCTCATGTGACCAGCGTTTCTCTCGGTACGGCCAGTACTGGCGCGATTCTTAACTTGAGAGGCGGTATGGGCATCAAGTTAACCGATGTGTTAGCTGTGTCTGAAACCTAAGTTTGCCTAAAAGAATTTTTGCAGTATCCGAATTGGGCGTAAGTCGCTCATAAATGAATTGAGTCAAGTGTAGAGGTGAATTATGTCGTTTAACATTGCATTGAGTGGCATTTCTGCCGCGCAGAAAGATTTAAACACTACGGCGAATAACATTGCTAATGCGAACACCATTGGCTTTAAAGAGTCCCGTGCTGAATTTGCGGATGTTTACGCTAATTCTATTTTTTCAAATGCTAAAACTGCTGTCGGTGGTGGTGTTGCTACGAGTCAAGTGGCACAGCAATTCCATCAAGGTAGCTTACAGTTGACGAATAACTCCCTTGATATGGCGATTAAAGGTGGCGGCTTTTTCGTTACTGCCTCTGAACTGGGTACATTAGACCACTCGTTTACCCGTGCTGGAGCATTTAAGGTCGATAAAAATAATTACATGGTTGATTCTGCTGGTAATTATTTGCAAACTTTCCCAGTGGATAAAGATGGGAACTCAACATCAGTGAGTTTAACGACGGCTAAGCCGGTACAAATACCAGACACTGCAGGTAGCCCTGTAAAGACTGAGAATGTTACTTTACAAATGAACTTAAATGCTAAGGAAAGTGCACTCGACCCCGCGGCATTCGATCCTCTAGATGCAAAAACCTACAATAACGTTACATCAATGACAATTTATGACTCACTCGGTGAGCCACATATTATGACCACTTATTTTGTTAAGCCCAAAGATGGTTCGTACAATGGTGAGAACAATTGGGTAGCTTACTATGCTGTTGATGGAAAACAAGTCGATCTAGCCGGTCCTGCTGGTACTTATCAAACAGATACCACTGGCGATGGTACACCTGATGCAACGGGCACAGCTCAAACTGCTGGTGGTTGGAAAGGCTCTGTCCTCAAGTTTAATTCTGTTGGTGTCTACACTGGTAGTGATCCTGCTATAGTCAAGACTGAGGCTTTGGGCGTCAGTGGTGCGGGTGTTTTAGGGCCAGGTGCCGATGGTACTCAAGAGTTGACTGTGAAGTTTAATGCCCCAACGCAATATGCTGCTCCTTTTGGTGCAACTGAGTTGACGCAAGATGGTACGACTGTAGGTCGCTTAACTAACGTTGAAATCGGCGAAGATGGTTTAGTGACCGCGAGTTATTCTAATGGTTCAACCGTGCCTTTAGCACGGGTTGCTTTAGTTCGTTTTGCTAACGAACAAGGTTTAACGCAAGTGGGTAATACGTCGTGGAAAGCTAGTTTAGCTTCAGGTCCAGCGTTAGCGGGTGAGGCAAATAGTGGAACTTTTGGTAGCATCAGTTCATCGGCGTTAGAGCAATCGAACATCGATTTGACGACTGAACTGGTCGATTTAATTTCGGCGCAGCGTAACTTCCAAGCGAACTCCCGTACCCTTGAAGTGAATAACACGCTGCAACAAACCGTATTACAAATCCGCTAATCATTACTTTATTTAACTAAGTGTTGCCGCCAGTGGCAACACTTAGCCTTTATCCTGCTGTCAACTCACTTCATTTCCTTATTCTTCAAATTTATCAGTAAATTAAAATTAATTTTTATTGGCACGATGCTTGCTTTGATATCGTCATGTAGAAAATTTGACGGAGCAGTCTGTGGACAAATTCCTTTATGTCGCCATGAGTGGCGCTAAGCAAAATATGAATGAGCTGGCACTCCGTGCGAACAACTTAGCCAATGCTAATACCGATGGTTTTAAATCAGATATGGCGCAGGCCAGATCGATGCAAGCCTTCGGTGAAGGGTTGCCTTCAAGGGTGTTTGCGATGACAGAATCTCCGTCAGCTAATTTTCGCTCTGGTCCGATAAAAACCACTGGACGGGATCTCGATGTTGCCATTAAAGGCGATGGCTGGTTTGCCGTTCAGGCGAAAGATGGCAGTGAAGCTTATACCCGTTCCGGTAGTCTCAGTTTCGATGCGACGGGCATGTTGTATAACGACAGAGGCAATCCCGTGATGGGGGATGCTGGCCCGATAGTGCTGCCATTACCTATTGATAAAGTGTCAATTTCACAGGATGGCATAGTGTCTGTTCGCCCTCAAGGGGCGACTGCTGAAGTGATAGAAGAAGTGGCGAGATTGAAGTTAGTTAATCCCGGCAATGCGCAGATGATGCGTGGTGAAGATGGATTATTTCGACAAATGTCAGGTGAACCAGCACCAGCTGACCCTTTCGTCGCAGTTGAAAGTGGTGCCGTAGAGGGCAGTAACGTTAACCCTGTTGATGAAATGGTGTCTTTGATTGATCTTCAGCGCCAGTTTGAATTGCAAGTCAAGATGATGAAAACCGCGGAAGAGAATGATCGCGCTTCATCTTCATTAATGCGTATTAGTTAGGAGATAGATTATGCATCCGGCGTTATGGATTAGTAAAACTGGCTTAGACGCACAGCAAACTGATATTTCAGTGATTTCAAACAACGTAGCAAACGCTAGCACTGTGGGCTACAAAAAAAGCCGCGCAGTATTTGAAGACTTACTCTATCAAACAGTTAACCAAGCGGGTGGTGTTAGTGCATCTAACACTAAGCTACCCAACGGATTAAACATAGGTGCGGGTACGAAAGTCGTCGCCACTCAAAAAATGTTTACTCAGGGTAACATGCTGACGACGGATAACTCACTGGATCTCATGATTGAAGGTCCTGGATTTTTTGAAATCCAGCTCCCTGATGGAACCACTGCTTATACTCGAAATGGTCAGTTTACCTTAGACGATACGGGTCAGATTGTGACGCCAGGTTCTGGCTATTTGCTACAACCCGCGATCACTATTCCTGATAATGCGACCAGTATTACCGTTTCAGCAGAGGGTGAAGTTTCAGTAAAAACGCCGGGTACCGCTGAGAACCAAGTCGTGGGTCAGTTGACTATGACGGATTTTATTAATCCATCGGGTCTAGATCCTATGGGACAAAACTTATATACGGAAACCGGTGCGAGCGGCACGCCAATTCAAGGTACCGCTTCGTTAGATGGCATGGGAGCGATTCGTCAAGGCGCCTTAGAAACCTCTAACGTTAACGTGACCGAGGAACTGGTGAACCTTATCGAAAGTCAGCGCATTTACGAGATGAACTCTAAAGTGATTTCAGCGGTAGATCAGATGCTGTCTTATGTGACTCAGAATTTATAGAGGCAAACATCATGGCTAGATATCTTGTGTTGGCCGTCGCGTTATTGCTTGCAGCTTGTAGCTCGACGCAAAAGAAACCCCTTGCGGATGATCCCTTTTACGCACCGGTATATCCAGAGGCACCGCCGACAAAAATTGCTGCAACTGGCTCTATTTACCAAGATAGTCAGGCATCTAGCTTATATTCAGATATACGCGCCCACAAAGTTGGCGACATTATCACTATTGTATTGAAGGAATCGACTCAAGCTAAGAAGAGTGCAGGCAATCAGATCAAAAAAGGCTCAGACATGAGCTTAGATCCCATCTTTGCAGGTGGTAGTAATGTGTCCATTGGCGGAGTGCCAATTGATTTGCGTTACAAAGATAGCATGAACACTAAGCGTGAATCGGATGCGGATCAGAGCAATAGTCTAGATGGCAGCATCTCGGCAAACGTGATGCAAGTGCTGAACAACGGCAGCTTAGTGATCCGTGGCGAAAAATGGATTTCAATTAATAATGGTGATGAGTTTATTCGTGTCACTGGTCTCGTTCGCTCGCAGGACATTAAACCCGATAACACTGTCGATTCAACGCGAATGGCTAATGCCCGTATCCAATACAGTGGCACAGGCACTTTCGCAGATGCTCAAAAAGTGGGCTGGTTAAGCCAGTTCTTTATGAGCGACTGGTGGCCCTTCTAAGGAGTCGTATCATGAAATATAAACTGGTGTTAGCCGTTGCCATGCTAGTGTTTTCTCTACCTAGTCAGGCTGAACGAATTAAAGATATTGCCAATGTGCAAGGTGTGCGTAGTAACCAGTTGATTGGTTATGGCTTAGTGGTCGGTTTACCGGGAACGGGGGAAAAAACCAGTTATACCGAGCAGACCTTTATGACTATGCTCAAAAACTTTGGGATTAATCTTCCTGACAACGTCAAACCGAAAATTAAAAACGTTGCAGTGGTAGCCGTACACGCGGATATGCCTGCCTTTATCAAACCTGGTCAAGATCTTGACGTGACGGTATCTAGCTTAGGCGAAGCCAAAAGCTTACGCGGTGGCACCTTATTACAGACCTTTTTGAAAGGGGTAGACGGTAATGTGTATGCGATCGCCCAAGGTAGTTTAGTGGTGAGTGGTTTTAGTGCCGATGGTTTAGATGGTTCAAAGGTGATTCAAAATACGCCAACTGTAGGTCGTATACCCAATGGCGCAATTGTTGAGCGTAGTGTAGCAACCCCATTTTCAACTGGCGATTATTTGACGTTTAACCTACGTCGTTCGGATTTCTCTACTGCGCAGCGCATGGCTGATGCGATCAATGATCTATTAGGTCCAGATATGGCGCGTCCTTTAGATGCGACGTCTGTTCAGGTAACAGCTCCACGTGATGTATCACAACGGGTCTCCTTTTTAGCAACGCTTGAAAACCTTGATGTTGTTCCCGCAGAGGAATCTGCCAAAGTGATCGTTAATTCACGTACTGGAACCATAGTGGTTGGGCAAAACGTACGCTTACTCCCTGCGGCGATTACCCATGGCGGCATGACTGTCACGATTGCGGAGGCGACACAGGTTTCGCAGCCTAACGCGTTGGCAAATGGTCAAACAACCGTCACGAGTAATAGTACGATCACAGCGACAGAAAGTGACCGCCGTATGTTTATGTTTAATCCAGGCACTACGCTGGATGAGCTGGTTAGAGCGGTTAACTTAGTCGGTGCAGCCCCTTCAGATGTGTTAGCAATACTTGAAGCATTAAAAGTGGCAGGAGCTTTGCATGGTGAACTTATCATCATCTAATTTCTGTCGGGAAAATCATGGAAAAGCTTTCAAGTTCATCACATTTTCTTGACCTGGGCGGGCTAGATTCACTCCGCGCCCAGGCTCAGAAAGATGAGAAGGGCGCCTTGAAAAAGGTCGCCCAACAATTTGAAGGTATTTTCGTGCAAATGCTGATGAAAAGTATGCGCGATGCCAATGCGGTTTTTCAGTCTGATAGTCCACTCAATAGCCAATACACTCAGTTTTACGAGCAGATGCGCGATCAGCAGTTATCGGTCGATTTATCTGACAAAGGTGTATTGGGCCTTGCCGATATGATGGTGCAGCAACTCTCTCCCGAAACAAGTCATTTCACGCCTGCATCGGTATTGCGTGACGATGGTGGCATGAAAATGCTCCACGACGATAAAGCGCTTAATGTGCCTATGCAGAGTTCAGCCGCTCCTGTGGTTGAACCCACAGTTGTAAATCATGGTGTGCCGGCTGCTATCGCTCGGCCTGTATTTGAACCGGATAGAGCTGAAGATGCCAATTCATCAATGGACATTGATACGCCTAATCGTTCACTGGCTATCGATACGCCTAAGCCGAGCTGGAGTGAACAATCTCTTTCAGTGGTAGAACCTGTGATTAGCGGCCAAGTTTTGCCGACGGCAGCATTTAGGGAAACCCAAAAGATTGTCAGGTTTGGTAGTCGAGAAGAATTTTTAGCGACCTTATATCCACATGCTGAAAAAGCCGCAAAAACATTAGGTACCCAACCAGAAGTATTATTGGCGCAATCAGCACTGGAAACCGGCTGGGGACAAAAAATCGTCCGCGGCAATAACGGTGCGCCGAGTCATAACCTATTCAACATTAAAGCTGATCGTCGTTGGTTAGGCGATAAGGCTAACGTCAGTACCTTAGAATTTGAGCACGGTGTTGCTGTTCAGCAAAAAGCTGACTTCCGAGTTTACAGTGATTTCGAGCATAGCTTTAACGATTTTGTGTCCTTCATTGCCGAAGGTGAACGTTATCAAGATGCGAAAAAAGTGGCCGCTTCCCCTACCCAATTCATCCGAGCTTTGCAGGATGCGGGTTATGCCACTGATCCTCGATACGCTGAAAAAGTGATTAAAGTGATGCAGTCGATCAGTGAAGAACTGAAATCAATTCTGCCAGGAGAAGACAAATGATGAATCTTACAACCCTGTTTGTTCATAGGAGTGTCAACTAATGGCCGTTGATCTACTGAATATAGCGCGAACTGGGGTGCTTGCCTCCCAGTCGCAACTGGGTGTTACCAGTAATAACATAGCTAACGCCAATACCGCTGGTTACCACAGACAAGTGGCAACCCAGTCGACTCTTGAATCGCAGCGTTTTGGTAGTAGTTTTTATGGCACAGGAACTTACGTTAATGACGTTAAGCGTATCTACAATGACTATGCTGCAAGAGAGTTACGCATTGGCCAAACAACGTTAAGCGCCGCCGAAGCCAGCTACGGTAAATTGAGTGAGTTAGATCAGCTGTTTTCACAGGTAGGTAAAGTTGTGCCACAAAGCTTAAATGACCTGTTTTCGGGGCTGAATAGTGTGGCTGATTTACCTGCAGATTTGGGTATCCGGAGTTCGACCCTAACAAACGCACAGCAAGTTGCCAGCAGTCTTAATCAGATGCAGTCGTATTTGAATGGCCAGCTTAATCAGACCAATGACCAGATCACAGGTATGACTAAGCGTATCAATGAGATCAGTACAGAACTGGCAAATTTAAACCTAGAGTTAATGAAGTCGCCGAATCAGGATGCGCAGTTGCTTGATAAGCAAGATGCACTTGTTCAAGAGTTAAGCCAGTACGCTCAAGTGAATGTTATTCCATTAGAAAATGGTGCTAAGAGCGTAATGCTCGGTGGCTCAGTGATGTTGGTTTCTGGCGAAATTGCTATGACGATGGGAGTCCAAGCGGGTGATCCATTTCCGAATGAGCTCCAATTGACTTCAAGTATTGGTTCGCAAAGTGTCACTGTTGATCCGAGTAAACTTGGCGGTCAGTTAGGGGCCATTTTTGATTATCGTGATCAAACGTTAATTCCCGCGGGTCATGAGCTCGATCAATTAGCCTTGGGCGTGGCTGATAACTTCAATAAAATGCAAGCACAAGGTATTGACCTCAATGGGCAAGTTGGTGCCAATATCTTCAAAGATATCAACGATCCTATGATGTCTTTGGGCCGTGCAGCAGGTTTTTCTGGTAATACGGGTAATGCAACATTAGGCGTCACCATAGATGACACCAGTTTATTAACTGGTGGTGCCTACGAACTGTCATTTACCGCGCCTGCAACTTATGAGCTGAGAGATTCGAAAACGGGGGCAATTACGCCACTGACGTTAAATGGCTCGACTTTATCGGGTGGATCTGGATTTTCAATTGACATAAAAGCGGGCGCTATGGCGTCTGGCGATCGTTTTGCCATTCGCCCAACAGCGGGTGCTTCAAATGGCATTGAAGTGGTCATGAAAGACCCTAAAGGCATTGCCGCCGCATCCCCAAAGATTTCAGCAGATGCCGCTAACTCGGGCAATACCCAAGTGAAGTTGACTCAAATTAGCAATCGTAATGCCGCAAATTTCCCTGTAACGGGCAGTGAGTTGACGATAAAGCTCGATACCACAGTTGTGCCTCCAACCTATGAAGCATTCGACGCCGCTGGAACATCCCTTGGGGCTGCAGCCCCTTATACTCCTCCGAGTATCAGCGCTTTTGGTTTTACCTTTGAAGTTGACAGCAAAGCGGCTGCAGGCAATGACAGATTTACCTTCGATTTATCCTTCGCAGCGGGGGATAACTCTAATGCTGTCGCTATGGCTAAGTTGAGCGAAAGTAAGGTGATGAATGGGGGAAAGTCGACCCTAGCTGATGTGTTCGAGAACACTAAGCTCGAGGTAGGCAGTAAAACGAAAGCGGCTGAAGTGCGTGTTGGTTCGGCAGAGGCAGTGTATCAACAAGCTTATGCGCGAGTAGAGAGTGAGTCGGGCGTGAACTTAGATGAAGAAGCAGCAAATTTAATGCGTTTTCAGCAAGCCTATCAAGCCTCTGCGCGGATCATGACGACTGCACAGCAGATTTTTGACACCTTATTATCCTCAGTGCGTTAGGAGATTTAACTATGCGATTATCATCCGCGCAGATTTTTAATCAAAGCATTACCAGTGTGCTGCAAAAGCAAACGGCGACCAGCAAAATTCTTGACCAATTGAGCAGTGGTAAGAAAGTCAATACTGCTGGTGATGATCCTGTGGCGTCACAGGGTATTGATAATCTGAATCAGAAAAATGCACTCGTCGATCAGTTTATGAAAAATATTGACTATGCGACAAATCGTCTTGCTGTGGCAGAAAGTAAACTCGGTAGTGCTGAAGATTTAACTGGCTCTATGCGTGAGCAAGTTATGCGAGCGATAAACGGCACACTATCAGGAACTGAGCGGCAAATGATTGCCGAAGAGATGAAAGGCAGCTTAGAAGAATTGCTCTCAATTGCGAATAGTAAGGATGAATCTGGCAATTATATGTTCTCTGGTTTCAGTACCGATAAAGAACCTTTTGCTTTTGATAACTCGACGCCACCTAAAATAGTGTATAGCGGCGATTCTGGCGTCAAAAATAGTTTAGTACAAACGGGTGTTGCCATGGGGACAAACATCCCTGGCGATAGCGCGTTTATGAAAGCACCCAATGGACTTGGTGATTATAGCGTCAATTATTTGGCCAGCCAGCAGGGTGAGTTTAGCGTTAAAACAGCAAAAATTGCTGATGCTGCAACTTATGTGGCTGATACATATACATTTAACTTCACTGATAATGGTGCCGGTGGTACTAACTTGCAAGTGCTCGATTCTGCAAGTAATCCCGTCGCAAACGTAGCTAACTTCGATGCCACTAATCCCGTTAGTTTTAATGGTATAGAAGTTAAAATTGATGGAAAACCCAGCGCTGGCGATAGTTTCACTATGGAGCCGCAGGCCGAAGTCAGTATTTTCGATACGATCAGCAGTGCGATTGCATTAATTGAAGACCCTAATTCTGCCAACACTCCCCAAGGGCGAGCTCAGTTGGCACAGATATTGAATAACATCGATAGTGGCGTCAATCAAATTAGTTCTGCCAGAAGTGTGGCGGGGAATAATCTGAAAGTTGTCGAAAGTTACAAAGAGACTCATACCGAGGAGAAAGTGGTGAATTCATCAGCGCTATCACTCTTGGAAGATCTCGATTATGCATCAGCGATTACGGAATTTGAAAAGCAACAGCTTGCATTGAACGCAGTCTCTAGCGTGTTTAGTAAGGTGGGTTCTGTTTCCCTGTTCGACTTTATTTAACAGAAAGCAAGTACCTATCCATCTGTAAGATAAATTGTTAAAAATTTAGCCAAGCTCCAAGCCTTGGCGGTATAACTAGGAAGAGGAACTCAACATGGCTATTACAGTAAATACCAACGTGACTTCAATGAAGGCACAAAAGAATTTAAATACTTCCAGTAGCGGTTTAGCAACCTCAATGGAACGTTTATCCAGTGGTCTACGCATTAACAGTGCAAAAGACGATGCCGCTGGTCTAGCCATTTCTAACCGCTTGAACAGCCAAGTACGCGGTTTAGATGTGGGTATGCGTAACGCAAATGATGCGATTTCAATTGCTCAAATTGCCGAAGGTGCGATGCAAGAGCAAACCAATATGTTGCAGCGTATGCGTGATTTGACTGTTCAAGCAGAAAACGGTGCGAATAGCACTGATGACTTGACTGCATTGCAAAAAGAGATGGATCAATTAGCAGAAGAAATTACTGCTATAGGTGATAGTACGGCGTTTGGTAATACCAAATTAATGACTGGTGGCTTTTCTGCGGGTAAAACCTTCCAAGTAGGGCACCAAGAAGCTGAGGATGTCACTATTTCGGTAGGGACAACTAATGCTGCAAGTTTATCTGTTAATTCGCTATCCGTAGCGACTTCAGCTGGTCGTTCAACTGCACTTGCGAATATTGATGCTGCCATTAAAACAATTGACAATCAACGAGCCAATTTAGGTGCGAAGCAAAACCGTTTGGCCTATAACATTAGTAACAGTGCTAATACTCAAGCCAACGTTGCTGATGCTAAGAGTCGTATCGTGGATGTCGATTTTGCGAAGGAAACTTCAGTTATGACTAAGAATCAAGTGTTACAACAAACGGGTTCTGCAATGCTTGCACAGGCTAACCAGTTACCTCAAGTTGCATTATCTCTTCTTGGTTAATGTTATTTGCGTGATGTTATATGAAGCACTTTTGCCTACTTGTTCTAGAATTATCTAGAAAAGTAGGCAAAGTTTTATAGGAGTTGATATTTATGTTTATGATAATTAGAGTTATTTTTTAAAATTAAGATATTTTAAAAAATAACTCTAAAGTTAAAAAAGATGCTGCCGTTAAATATACTGTAACCACTAAGACCCGCCTGGCTTAAGTAGACAGGCAAGTTCACAAGCCAGGTATAAAGAGGAAACGATCATGGCCATTACAGTAAACACAAACGTCACTTCATTAAAAGCTCAAAAGAATTTAAATACTTCCGCAGGCGGTTTGGCCACATCTATGGAACGTTTATCCAGTGGTCTGCGTATTAACAGTGCGAAAGATGACGCTGCTGGTTTAGCGATATCTAACCGACTAAACAGCCAAGTGCGTGGCCTTGATGTTGGTATGCGCAATGCTAACGATGCCATTTCAATCGCCCAGATTTCTGAAGGTGCGATGCAAGAACAGACTAACATGCTTCAACGTATGCGTGATTTGACAGTACAAGCAGAGAACGGTTCTAACAGTACTGACGATTTGACAGCATTGCAAAGCGAAATTGATGAACTGGCATTAGAAATTACAGCAATCGGTGATACAACTGCATTTGGTAGCACAAAATTACTGAATGGTGATTTCTCCGCAGGTAAGACCTTCCAAGTCGGACACCAAGAAGGCGAAGACATTACGATTTCAGTAAAAGCAACGAATGCTGGTGCGTTATCTGTTAATAGTTTGTCGGTTGCAAGTTCAGCTGGCCGTTCAACTGCACTCGCTGCGATTGATGCTGCCATTAAAACGATTGATAGTCAGCGTGCTAACTTAGGTGCTAAACAAAACCGTCTAGCATACAACATTAGTAACAGTGCTAATACTCAAGCCAACGTTGCTGATGCGAAGAGTCGAATTGTGGATGTGGATTTCGCGAAAGAAACATCACAAATGACCAAGAACCAAGTGTTGCAACAAACGGGTTCTGCAATGTTGGCCCAAGCCAACCAGTTACCTCAAGTGGCCTTGTCACTGCTGTAGTTTTAAGCAGAATAGTGAGAAAGTGATAAGGGAGGTTCGGTAACGGATCTCCCTTTGCCACTTTAAAAGGTTAATGTAGTTTTATAGGGTAATTTTAATGTAACCATTTAAAGTTATTACTAAATTTGCTGAGGTATGGCTATGGATATCAATATAGCAAGTTCACCTTCTATGCTTCACAGTAAGGTTGATTTAGCTCAAACGCCGCTAAAAGCATCTGCTCCAGATGCTGAATTAAAGCGAAATACGGCTATTGAACAAGCTGTGGAACAAGATGTAACGAAAAATGAACAGAATCCAAGTAAGCTGGCTCAAGTTGCCACAGAGTTGTCTGATATGATGTCTATGATGCGTAAAGGTTTAGCATTTAAGGTTGATGAGAACTCTGGACAAGCTGTTGTGACTGTACTTGACCGAGATACTGGTGATGTGATTAGACAAATGCCGAGTGAAGAAGCATTAGCCTTGGCAGAAAAACTATCAGAAGTCACAGGGCTTTTGATGAAAACAGAAGCATAAATATTTGTAAGTACGTTTGATTGAGAGGTCTATATGGCATTAACAGCAACAGGCATGGGATCTGGCCTTAAAATTAGTGAAATTGTGCAAGTTTTAGTTGATGCCGAAAAAACACCGAAAGAAGCGATGTTTAATAAAACGGAAGACAGCATCAAAGCAAAAGTTTCTGCTATGGGAACCTTAAAAAGTGCGTTGTCTACGTTTCAAGATGCCTTAAAAAAACTTCAAACTGGCGATGCCCTCAATCTGCGTAAGGTTTCTGTTAGTAATCAAACTTATTTGTCAGCAACAACAGACAAAACCGCACAAGCGGGTAGCTATGGTATTAAAGTTGAGCAACTTGCGGTAAATCATAAAATTGCTGGAAAAAACGTCGCAGATCCTGCATTACCTGTAGGTGAAGGGAGCCTTGATTTTGGTATCAATGGTAAGAATTTCTCCATTGATGTTTCGGCTACCGATTCACTTGCTGCCATTGCTAAAAAAGTTAATGAATCCCCAGATAATGCGGGCGTAACTGCAACTGTTATTACCAGTGATGCAGGCAGTCGATTGGTTTTTAGTTCAGATAAGTCAGGTGAAGACAATCAAATTAGTATTACAGCTAATGACACGACTGGAACTGGACTAAATGATATGTTCGGTGCTGGTAATGTCTCCACGCTTCAAGATGCTAAAAATGCAGTTGTTTATATCGATAATCAGAAAGTTACCTCGCAAACTAATGAAGTTAAAAATGCTATTGCAGGGGTGACGTTAAACTTAACTGATGCTGATGTTTCTAAGACGACTACGTTAAAAATTGAACAAGATGATGATGCAGTAAAGACAAATGTGAAAGCTTTTGTCGATGCCTACAATAGTTTAGCGACTGCAGTTGATAAAATGTCGTCTTATGATAAAGAGAAAAAAACAGCAGCTGCATTACAGGGCGACTCTATGATCCGTTCTATAGAATCGCAACTCCGAAGTATATCGAGTGAACGAGTGCCAACTGATAGCGGCAGTTCGATAGCATTATATGATATTGGTATAAAAACAGATAGATATGGTAAGTTGTCTGTCGATGATACTAAACTTAATAAAGTCATCTCTGAAGATATGGCCAGTGTTGAGGCATTATTCTCGACACCAGATAAAGGGCTTGCTAATCGCTTTAATGATCTTGCTGATAGTTATGTCAAGTCTCGAGGATTAATTGCATCACGTCAAACCGGATATACTAATCAACAAAGCCAGCTTACTGATAGAAGAGAAGCTTTCACGCTTAAGATGGATCAACTAACAGCCCGTTTAACAAAGCAATTTAATGCAATGGATCTAGTCGTTGGAAAACTAAATCAGCAGAGCAGTGGTCTTGTTGATCGTTTGAATTCGCTTCCTGGAGCTGTTAAAAAACGATAGTGAAATTATAAATGAGTAAGGGGAGTATAAGTGAAACAACTCGATGAGCTTAATGTCCTTTTGAGTGAAAATTTAAATAAACTGACTCAGCTTCCTGCTGAAGAGCCTCAATCTGACGAGTTGGTGTCGAACTTGCAAGTACTGGTTGGAGAGCGTCAAATTTTACTCAATGTATTAGTGGCTGATGCTAATATTACAGATGTTGATTATCTTCAACATCAGCTTGAACTTACTCAAGAGTACACAAGTAAAGCAAGTGTTGTTATGGCAGATAGGCAAGCATTATTACATGCAGGTAATAAGAATAAGCGCCAGATTAGTGTTTATGAGACTATAGATTTAAACAGGTAGGTGTTTATGAGAGGATCACTGCAATCGTATCGTAAGGTGTCTTTAGAGAGTGAAATTACTGTTGCGTCACCACATCGTATTATTCAGCTTATGTTTGCGGGGGCACTGCAACGTTTAGCACAAAGTCGTCTTGCGATTGAACAAAATGACTTGTCTAATAAAGGTATGTACATTGGCAAAGCTATTGGGATTATTACTGGTTTAAACAATAGCCTAGATATGGATGCTGGTGGCCAGATAGCCAGAAATTTGAGTGATTTATATGACTTTATGTTGCGTAGAATTTCTGAAGCTAACGTAAATAATGATGTGAAAGCGATTGATGATGTATGTGATATTTTACGTACTATCAAAGAAGGTTGGGATGCAATTCCTGCAGATAAACATAATATTTCTGCGCATTCTGAAGCGGGTTAATATCTTATTTCGTTATTAAAAATAGACGCACTGGTTGCGTCTTTTTTTTGGCTTAAAGTCAAAGTATTGACGTTTTAGACTAGAATCATGATGTAAATGAACTAAAATCAATTCAGTTTGGCATAAACCTCATCTGAGGCTTGCTTCTCGTCTGCTGATAATACAATATTCATCACAAGTAGTGATGGTGGCACAGATTGTTACATTGAATTTGTTAAGCTTTTACAGCAACTAATCATAAATAATTAATGCGAATTAATACATATTAGAGCTTTACGGCCTACTGAATGATGCAAACAGATCAACGAATTTTACTTATCGGCCCTCCATCAGAGCGATTAAATCGCCTGTGTTGCATTTTGGATTTTTTAGGTGAGCAATTTGTACAAATTGACACCGAAAAATTAAGTGCTAGCCTCCAAGATACCCGTTTTCGAGCTTTAGTTATCCTAACTGATGTTATGGATGCTGATGGGCTTAAAAACATCGCAGGTCAACATCCATGGCAACCTATGCTGTTGCTTGGCAATGTTGACGATCTGCAAGTGTCTAATATTCTTGGACATATAGAAGAACCTTTAACGTATCCTCAGCTCACTGAATTATTACACTTTTGCCAAGTATTCGGTCAAGTTAAACGGCCTCAAGTCCCTACTAGTGCGAATCAAACAAAGTTATTCCGAAGCTTAGTGGGACGCAGTGATGGTATTGCGAATGTGAGGCACTTGATAAATCAGGTAGCAACATCTGAGGCAACCGTGCTTGTTCTGGGTCAATCGGGTACAGGTAAAGAAGTGGTCGCCCGTAATATCCATTATTTGTCTGAGCGCCGTGACGGTCCATTTATCCCTGTTAACTGTGGTGCTATACCGCCTGAGTTATTAGAGAGTGAGCTATTTGGTCACGAGAAAGGGTCATTTACTGGGGCAATCTGTTCTCGTAAAGGCCGTTTTGAATTAGCTGAAGGTGGTACACTATTTCTCGATGAAATAGGAGACATGCCACTACAAATGCAAGTTAAATTACTCCGTGTGCTGCAAGAGCGGGTATTTGAGCGCGTTGGTGGTACTAAGACTATTAATGCTGATGTACGCGTAGTTGCTGCGACACATAGAGATTTAGAAACCATGATCAGCGTTAATGAGTTCCGTGAGGATCTTTATTACCGCCTAAACGTATTCCCGATTGAAATGCCCGCGTTGTGTGATCGCAAGGACGATGTGCCTTTGCTATTACAAGAGTTAGTTAGCCGAGTCTATAACGAAGGCCGTGGTAAGGTGCGTTTTACGCAGCGTGCGATAGAGTCGCTGAAAGAACATGCTTGGTCGGGCAACGTGCGCGAGCTGTCTAATTTAGTCGAACGCCTCACCATTTTATATCCGGGTGGACTGGTCGATGTTAACGATTTACCTGTCAAATATCGCCATATCGATGTGCCCGAATATTGTGTAGAGATGAGTGAAGAGCAACAGGAACGTGATGCTTTAGCTTCTATCTTTAGCGATGAAGAGCCGGTTGAAATCCCTGAAACGCGTTTCCCTAGTGAGCTGCCGCCTGAAGGTGTGAACCTTAAGGATTTGTTAGCAGAACTAGAAATAGACATGATACGTCAGGCGCTAGAGCTACAAGATAATGTTGTAGCTCGCGCTGCTGAAATGCTTGGAATACGCCGTACAACGCTTGTAGAAAAAATGCGTAAGTACGGAATGACAAAAGATTAGTTTTCTATTTTATTGTTATATAAGTTGTTTTAACCTCTAAAGCTCAATTTCCAATTTGGCATAGATACTGCAGTCACCCCGTCATAAGCAATTTTTTGACGGAGTGACTATGTCAGCCAACCCACTAGCGCAAATTGAGTCATTCAAGCACACTAGCAAACAATGGAACCAACTGCGTGAGGCCGCGAATATGTCCAATCGAATGGAGCATATTTTACAGGCTATGCCATCCGGCGTGGTGATTATCAATGGCGACGGTATAGTCACGGATGCTAATCCGGTAGCAGTTGAATTACTTGAGCGTTCCTTATGTGGCGTTCGCTGGATAGATGTGATCCACAGTGCCTTTGCGCCACAGGACGATGATGGCCACGAAGTGTCACTGCGTAATGGCCGCCGCGTTAAATTAGCGATTACGCCATTGACGCCAGAGCCTGGTCAATTAATTGTGCTAACTGATCTGACTGAAACTCGGTTATTACAGAAAAATATCTCCCATTTACAACGTTTATCTGCACTGGGCAAGATGGTAGCAACTTTGGCTCATCAGGTGCGCACGCCTTTATCAGCCGCTTTGTTATATGCTTCAAATCTTGCAAGTCCTAAGTTATCCGATGCCGCTAAAGCGAAATTCCAGCAAAAACTTGTTGATAGACTCAATGAACTCGAGCGGCAGGTTAACGACATGCTATTGATGGCGAAAGGCCGTCAGGATGAACTCGGAGATTTGATTACGCTTGCCGAAGTTATTGACAATGTATTGTCAAATTGTGAGCCGATAGCGGCAAAGCAAGGCTGTGACTTGTCATTTGATGATGCGTCAAGCAGCTCGATGTTAGCTAATTCCAATGCATTAAGCTCGGCGATTAACAATTTAGTCATGAACAGCATCGAGGCTGGCGCCACTGAAATTCGTATCCAAGCGAAGGAAGAGGGCGAACGGTTATTATTGGATGTCATCGATAATGGCAAAGGCTTAGACGCCACTATGCAGCAGAAGGTATTTGAACCTTTCTTTACGACTAAGTCGCAGGGAACTGGGCTTGGGTTAGCCGTTGTGCAATCTGTGGTGCGCAATCATGGAGGACAACTGCAACTCAGTTGTTTACCGAATAAAGGTTGTACTGTGTCTTTAGTATTCCCACGGGCTAAATCCGCGGTGATATTACCTTTGGAGATTACCCATGTCTGAAGCAAAGTTATTGCTCGTTGAGGATGATGCTTCATTACGTGAAGCCTTGTTGGATACCTTAATGCTGGCTCAGTATGAGTGTATTGATGTTGCCTCCGGTGAAGACGCTATTTTAGCCTTGAAACAACATCAGTTTGATTTAGTTATTAGCGATGTGCAGATGCAAGGTATTGGTGGTTTAGGTTTATTGAACTACCTGCAGCAGCATCATCCTAAGTTGCCAGTGCTGTTGATGACGGCCTACGCGACTATTGGTAGCGCGGTGAACGCTATAAAATTAGGCGCTGTTGATTATTTAGCCAAACCTTTTGCACCAGAAGTGTTACTCAATCAAGTCTCACGCTATTTGCCATTAAAACAAAATGTGGATCAGCCCGTCGTCGCTGATGAAAAAAGTTTAGCCTTATTAGCACTTGCTCAACGGGTTGCCGCTTCTGATGCCTCTGTCATGATCTTAGGTCCTAGCGGTTCGGGTAAAGAGGTTTTGGCCCGTTATATTCATCAACACAGTAGCCGTGCTAATCAAGCCTTTGTGGCCATTAACTGTGCCGCTATTCCTGAGAACATGCTCGAAGCCACCCTTTTTGGTTATGAAAAGGGTGCATTTACGGGGGCTTATCAAGCGTGTCCGGGGAAATTTGAGCAGGCTCAAGGTGGCACTTTGCTGCTCGATGAAATCTCTGAGATGGATTTAGGCTTACAAGCTAAGTTGTTGCGGGTTTTGCAAGAGCGTGAAGTTGAGCGTTTAGGTGGCCGTAAAACCATTAAATTGGATGTGCGCGTGCTTGCCACATCCAATCGTGATTTAAAGGCAGTGGTCGCAGCTGGCGGATTTAGGGAAGATCTCTACTATCGAATTAACGTATTTCCTTTAGCTTGGCCTGCGTTAAGTCAACGTCCTGCAGATATTTTACCTCTTGCGCGTCATTTACTGGCTAAACATGCTAAGGCATTGAATGTTGCCGATGTGCCTGAGTTGGATGAGAATGCGCGTCGACGTTTATTGAGTCATCGCTGGCCTGGGAACGTACGTGAACTCGACAATGTGATCCAGCGTGCTTTGATATTAAGAGCCGGTCAATTGATCACCGCCAATGACATTATTATCGATGCGCAGGATGTGATTTTAAGCGGTGAAGCTCTAGAACCATTTTCTTCTGAGCCAGACGGTTTAGGTGAAGAGCTCAAAGCTCAAGAACATGTGATTATTTTAGAGACCCTTAATCAATGCCAAGGAAGTCGTAAGTTAGTCGCCGAAAAGCTAGGAATTAGCGCACGAACCCTAAGATACAAGATGGCAAGGATGCGTGATATGGGGATCCAACTGCCAAATTAGTCTATAAACTCAAGTTATCATCTCGCAGCCTCCACATTGAGTGTGAGGCTGTATTTATTAAGATACACAAAAGTAAAAGTGGCTCATTTCATCCAAAATCCTTAGATATTGATATCTTCTTATCCCGTCAATTTGTTATCAATCACGACCATCTGAAAACTTGGCCGTTATTTTGCATTGTCCCGTTATCGGTATTTTGATCGTCAAGAATTCGACGACTGGGAGCTCAGCATGCAAATAGGCGCAAATTCATTCCTGCAGGAAATGCAGAAACTCCAAGGCGAAATAACGCCGTCGTTTGGCGTTCAGCCAAATATCATGCAGCAAGTGAATAACACCAGTGGTGCAGACTTCGGTCAGTTGCTATCGCAAGCCGTCGGCAATGTCAGCGGCTTACAGTCTGCATCGTCAAACCTCGCGACACGTTTAGAGATGGGTGATACTACCGTTTCTTTATCGGACACTGTGATTGCCCGTGAGAAAGCGAGTGTCGCTTTCGAGGCGACAGTGCAAGTGCGTAATAAGCTTGTCGAAGCCTACAAAGAAATAATGAGCATGCCTGTCTAGGCCAGTGAATAACCCAATTAGCAGGTACGAATCGTGAGTACAGAAATGATTGTCGGATCCAATTCCGGTTTAGCTGACCAAGGTGTCCAGCAAGAACATAAGTCAGGAATGATGGGAAATCTTGGCGGTGTCGATATGATGCGCCAAGTAACTATGATTTTAGCCTTAGCGATTTGTTTAGCCTTGGCGGTATTTGTCATGCTGTGGGCGCAGGAGCCAGAGTATCGTCCATTGGGTAAAATGGAAACTCAGGAAATGGTTCAAGTGCTAGATGTACTTGATAAAAATAAAGTTAAGTACCAAATCGACGTGGACGTTATTAAAGTTCCTGAAGATAAATATCAAGAAGTCAAAATGATGTTGAGCCGTGCAGGTATCGACAGTCCTGCAGCCAACCAAGATTTTTTGAATAAAGACAGTGGCTTTGGTGTCAGCCAACGCATGGAACAGGCTCGTCTTAAGCATAGCCAAGAAGAAAACCTCGCCCGTGCGATTGAGCAACTACAAAGTGTCAGTCGTGCCAAAGTCATTCTTGCGTTACCTAAAGAAAACGTCTTCGCCCGCAATGCCTCTAAACCGAGTGCAACTGTGGTGATCAATACCCGTCGCGGTGGCTTAGGCCAAGGTGAAGTCGATGCTATCGTCGATATTGTTGCTTCTGCAGTACAAGGTTTAGAACCATCAAGGGTGACGGTAACTGACTCTAACGGCCGTTTATTGAACTCTGGCAGTCAAGATGGCGCGTCTGCGACGGCTCGCCGTGAACTTGAATTAGTACAGCAAAAAGAAGCTGAATATCGCACTAAGATTGAATCGATTCTGGTGCCAATTTTAGGTCCTGATAATTTTACCTCTCAAGTCGACGTCAGTATGGATTTTACTGCTGTTGAGCAAACATCAAAGCGTTTTAACCCTGATTTACCGGCACTGCGCAGTGAAATGACCGTTGAAAATAACACCACTGGCGGCTCTTCTGGTGGGATCCCTGGCGCGTTATCCAATCAACCGCCAATGGAGTCTAATATTCCAGAAGATGCAACAAAAGCGGCAGAGTCAGCAACGGCTGCAGCAGGTAATTCGCACCGCGAAGCGACCCGTAACTTTGAATTAGATACCACCATTAGCCATACCCGCCAGCAAGTTGGTGCAGTGCGCCGCATTAGTGTGTCAGTCGCGGTGGACTTTAAACCTGGTGCCGCTGGAGAAAATGGTCAAGTAGCCCGTGTTGCCCGTACCGAACAAGAACTGACCAATATCCGTCGTTTGCTTGAAGGCGCGGTTGGTTTTAGCTCACAACGGGGTGATGTGCTGGAAGTGGTAACTGTTCCCTTTATGGATCAATTGGTTGAAGATTTACCCGCACCTGAACTTTGGGAGCAACCTTGGTTTTGGCGTGCGATTAAGCTTGGGATTGGTGCGCTAGTGATTTTGGTGCTGATTCTAGCTGTGGTACGTCCTATGCTGAAACGCTTGATCTATCCTGACAGTGTGAATATGCCTGAGGATGGCAGATTAGGTAATGAATTAGCCGAAATTGAGGACCAATATGCGGCTGATACGCTAGGGATGCTCAATACTCAAGAGGCGGAATACAGTTATGCTGACGATGGCTCAATTCATATCCCTAATCTTCACAAAGATGATGATATGATTAAAGCTATCCGTGCGCTCGTGGCGAATGAGCCTGAGCTCTCTACTCAAGTCGTGAAAAACTGGTTACAAGACAATGGCTGAGAATAAAACGAAAGAAGTGGCTCCTGCGGCCGCACCTGCCTTTAATATCAAAGATATTAGTGGCGTTGAAAAGACCGCTATTTTACTCCTCAGTTTGAGTGAGGCTGATGCTGCATCCATTTTAAAACACTTAGAGCCGAAGCAAGTGCAAAAAGTGGGTATGGCCATGGCGGCAATGGATGAGTTTGGTCAGGAAAAAGTTATCGGGGTACATAAGCTGTTTCTTGATGATATTCAAAAGTATTCTTCAATTGGTTTCAACAGTGAAGAGTTCGTCCGTAAAGCCTTAACCGCCGCGCTGGGTGAAGATAAAGCGGGTAATCTGATTGAACAGATTATCATGGGCAGTGGCGCTAAAGGTTTGGACTCGTTGAAGTGGATGGATGCACGCCAAGTGGCGACCATTATTCAAAACGAACATCCCCAGATCCAAACGATTGTGTTGTCTTATCTAGAACCCGATCAAGCGGCGGAAATTTTTGGTCAATTCCCTGAGAATACCCGCTTAGACTTGATGATGCGTATTGCAAATCTTGAAGAAGTGCAGCCCGCTGCACTGCAAGAGCTGAATGACATCATGGAGAAACAGTTCGCCGGTCAAGGTGGCGCACAGGCCGCAAAAATGGGTGGCTTAAAAGCGGCTGCCAACATAATGAACTACTTAGACACGGGTATCGAAAGCCAGTTGATGGAAACCATGCGCGAGTCTGATGAAGAAATGGCGCAGCAAATCCAAGATTTGATGTTTGTATTTGAAAACTTAATCGATGTCGATGACCGCGGTATTCAAGCCCTGTTGCGTGAAGTGCAGCAAGATGTACTGATGAAGGCGCTCAAAGGCACAGATGATCAGCTGAAAGAAAAAATATTGGGTAACATGTCAAAACGTGCCGCTGAATTATTGCGTGATGATCTTGAAGCTATGGGCCCAATCCGTATCAGTGAAGTGGAAGTCGCACAAAAAGAAATCCTGTCTATTGCTCGTCGCTTAAGTGACAGCGGCGAAATCATGTTAGGCGGCGGTGGTGGCGATGAGTTCCTCTAATCCGAGCGACAATAAATTGTTGAATAAGGTCTTGAGCGAAGGAGATGTCGAATTTAGTCACTGGGCGCTGCCAGATGTGACTGAAGCCGATGATGATTCTATCTCAAATCTGTTCGGCCATTCTAATCATCAAGCCGCTAAGTCGACTACTGTGGAAAGTGTTTCTCCACCGACTATGGCTGAGATTGAAGACATTCGTGCCCAAGCCGAAGAAGAAGGCTTTAGCGAAGGTAAGCAGCAAGGGTATGAGCAAGGGCTAGAAAAAGGGCGTTTAGAAGGGTTAGAGCAGGGCCATACTGAAGGGCTCGCCCAAGGGCATGAGCAAGGATTAGAAACCGGTTTAGCCCAAGCAAAAATATTGCTCTCGCGTTTTGAAACCTTATTAGCCCAATTTGAAAAACCATTGCAATTGCTCGATGGCGATATTGAACTCTCTCTAATGAACCTGAGTATGACATTAGCGAAATCTGTCATTGGCCACGAATTAAAAACTCATCCTGAACAAGTGCTTTCGGCATTGCGCTTAGGTATAGAATCGCTGCCGATAAAAGAACAAACGGTCACAATCCGCTTGCATCCTGACGATGTTATTTTAGTCGAACAACTTTATTCCAGCGCTCAATTGACCCGCAGTAAGTGGGAACTTGAAGTTGACCCTTCCTTAAGCCCTGGTGACTGTATTCTCAGTAGTCATCGTTCTTTAGTCGATTTGACCCTCGCATCGCGTATCGATGCTGTGTTTGAGTCCTTACGGAACCAACATGCTCACTTAAGTGATAAGCAGCGTCAACTGCAAGAGGCGATAGAGGTTGAAGATACCGCAAAATACGTTGCGGCTTCTGAGGCTGTGGGATCAGAGCTTGATGATCAGGTTGTCGATACGGTTTCTCAACATGCTGAGGATATACAATCTGCCTCAAACACAGGTGAGCAATTAGAGGCAAAATCAGATGCAAAATCGCCAACATCAACTGCTGAATAGGCTTAATCATCATCAGGGTAAGGTGCCGCCATTTCGCGCAGTGGCCAGTGGTCAACTGGTGCGTGTTGTCGGCTTAACCTTAGAAGCAAGCGGTTGCCGTGCGCCTGTGGGCAGTTTATGTTCGATCGAAACCATGGCGGGCGAGTTAATCGCCGAGGTGGTCGGGTTTGATGGCGAACTATTATATTTAATGCCCATTGAAGAATTACGTGGTGTATTGCCCGGTGCGCGGGTTGTGCCTTTGGGGGAACAAACTGGACTCAATGTTGGTTTATCCCTGCTAGGACGCGTACTCGATGGTAACGGCGTGCCTTTAGATGGTTTAGGCGCGTTGCAAACCGACCAACAAGCGCCAAGACATAGCGCTGCCATTAATCCTCTATCTCGCCGTGCCATTACTGAACCGCTGGACGTTGGTGTTCGCGCTATCAACGCTATGCTGACTGTGGGCAAAGGCCAACGTATGGGCTTGTTTGCGGGCTCAGGTGTAGGTAAGAGTGTGCTCTTAGGTATGATGACTCGCGGTACTACCGCCGACATTATTGTGGTTGGGCTAGTGGGTGAGCGTGGCCGGGAAGTGAAAGAGTTTATTGAGGAAATTCTTGGTGAGAAAGGTCGAGCGCGTTCAGTCGTTGTTGCTGCGCCTGCGGATACATCGCCTCTGATGCGTCTTCGCGCCTGTGAAACCTCGACTCGTATTGCCGAATACTTCCGCGATTTAGGCTATAACGTTTTATTGCTTATGGACAGTTTAACGCGCTACGCCCAAGCGCAGCGGGAAATTGCTTTGGCTGTGGGTGAACCGCCTGCGACTAAAGGTTATCCGCCTTCTGTGTTTGCAAAATTGCCACGTTTAGTTGAGCGCGCCGGAAACGGTGGCCCTGGACAAGGTTCAATTACGGCATTTTATACTGTGTTGACGGAAGGGGACGATCAACAGGATCCCATTGCCGATGCTTCGCGGGCGATCCTCGATGGTCACATTGTCTTGTCACGTTCGCTTGCGGATTCGGGGCACTATCCTGCAATTG
This sequence comes from Shewanella sp. NKUCC05_KAH, assembly GCF_019345585.1. Classification (NCBI taxonomy): domain Bacteria; kingdom Pseudomonadati; phylum Pseudomonadota; class Gammaproteobacteria; order Alteromonadales; family Shewanellaceae; genus Shewanella; species Shewanella sp. NKUCC05_KAH. Next base: position 128,788 of record NZ_JAHKQZ010000005.1, on the reverse strand, counting down.
ATATTGAAGCTTCTATTAGCCGAGTCGCGCCTATGGTGATCTCCAATGAACATTTGGAAGCGATGCGCCGCGTGAAACAAACCTATTCTTTGTATCAGCAAAATAGAGATTTGATTTCTATTGGGGCCTATGCCCAAGGAAGCGATCCGCGCATTGATAATGCGATACGACTGCAGCCAGCAATGAATGCTTTTTTGCGACAAACCATGCGTGATGCATTTAGCTTTGCCGATAGCCAAGTCATGCTTGGGCAACTTGCTGCACAGTGCAAATAATGGCGTCATCGAATTAATCGAGGTCTAGTATGGCTAACGCCGATCCCTTGTTGTTAGTGTTAAAGCTTGCCAATGATGCCGAAGAACAAGCGGCGTTATTGTTAAAATCTGCGCAGTTAGAGTGTCAAAAACGGTTGAATCAACTCAGTGCTCTGAATAACTATCGCTTAGAATACATGAAGCAAATGCAATCCCAGCAAGGTCAAGCCATCAGTGCTAGTCACTATCACCAGTTTCACCGTTTTATTCGTCAGATCGATGACGCTATTATCCAGCAAAATCACGTCGTAGCCGACGGTGAAAAGCAAAAAGAATATCGACAACAACATTGGTTGGAAAAGCAAAAAAAACGTAAGGCAGTAGAATTACTCTTAGCCAGTAAAGAGAAGAAGCGTCAAGTGGTTGAACAAAAAAGGGAGCAAAAAATGACCGATGAATTTGCTTCCCAGCAATTTTATCGCCGTCATCAACGTTAGTGAAATGATAGGCATCTTTACTGCTCGCTAGCCGGATAGGCTCTTTAGTTTTTTTGTATTGATGGCATAAGCATCAATTCGGCACCTCTCAGTGTTAATTCTTTTCGATATGCTGTCGTAAAATCTGATGTTTTGGCATCTTATTTGCTTTGATTTAGTCCATGACCCTGCAACCGCAGTGTTTAATTGACGTTTCTACCTAGCCATTTTCTTTTTTTGCTGGGTGATGTTTGGGAGCACTTATGCAACAAATGACCAATATCCTGTTAAGTAAAACAGGCAACTCTGCGGCCAATTCCGCTAAGACATCTTCCCAAGAGTCTAATAATGAAGACTTTTCATCTACACTTGCGTCAGTCACCGCTAGCTCATTTTCTATTTCTGCGTCTAAAAAAACCATTGCTAACACTGATGATACTGTGCAGGTTACCTCTGCTGATAAAGTAAAAGATGACGATATATCAACTGATGACGCCGACGTAAATCTCATTTTTGCCCAAATTAGCATGGCAAATGATATGAAGAAAACGGCATCAGATGGAGATAGTTTGCCGCTAGCATTTTTAAATGCTGAAGAAGATATAACTGGTGAAGAAAATATTGATACTTCATCAGCTTTATTAATCGGCTCAGCATTGGCATCTACTGTTTCTGATAATTCAACATTGGCATCTACTATTTCTGCTGATTTAGCATTGGCATCTACTGTTTCTACTGTTTCTAATGTTTTTGCTGAGATTGAACTGGCATCAGATATAGATGCCGATGAAGCGGGTTTTTCTGCTGAATTACAAAAGTTAGTTTCTACTAGCCCAGATATGGCAGCAATTTCAATCGCAGATGACGTGAAACCATCTTCTTTGACTGATAAGTCACTCGTACATATTCTTCCCATAGACCCAAATATACTTGAAGCGTCAGCGGATAGTGATGCTGTGATTGATCCAAATTTGACCGATGACGCTTCAGAATTACCTTTAGAAGACACTGAGCTTGACTCTGCCACTGAAGTCGGGGTGAGTATAGATGAGTCTTTAGTTGAGAATGAGGTCACACTTAATGCTGTGATTAATCAAGCGGGCTTAGCGAACAGTGCAACGATAAAGTCGGCAACCAACACTGCGGCAAAAGCAACGACTAGCAGCTCGACAGTGAATAGTCCCAATACGGCTAATATCGCTACCTCGGGAAATACTTTCGACCTGAATACCTTAGGCTCTTCAATTTCATCTGAACCATTAGATACAACATCTGTAACAGAAAGTGATCTTGATGGGAGTCCCAATTCCGATTTGGCTGCTAACTTATTACTGAAAGATGCTAAATTGACGGTTGCAATGGATATTCCCAGAGACGAAAGTTTTATGGATGATAGTAATACTTTCTCAGAACTTAAGTCGACATCATCCATACAGACACTCTCGATGTCACAATTAAATCGCCAAGAAACCATGCAAGTTCAGCTGTCATTGCGTCAAGGAGTAGAACAGCAAAACCAAATGCAGGAGATGATCCAACGATTTTCACCTGTGATGAAGCAGCAATTGATTACTATGGTGAGTCAAGGCATCCAACATGCGGAAATCCGGCTCGATCCCCCTGAGCTTGGGCATATGTTGGTAAAGATCCAAGTGCATGGCGACCAAACCCAAGTACAGTTCCATGTTACTCAGCCGCAAACGCGTGATCTGGTTGAACAAGCTATGCCAAGATTACGTGAATTATTGCAAGAGCAAGGGATGCAGTTGGCTGACAGCCATGTTTCTCAAGGCGATCAAGGTGAGCGTCGGGAAGGTAGTTTCGGTGATGGCGGCAGTTCAAATGCGGCTGATATGGATGAAATCTCGGCAGAAGAGTTACATTTAGGTTTAAATCAAGCGATTAGTGTAACTTCAGGTATAGATTATTACGCTTAAGCAGGTAACCTATAGCAATGACTGACATAATTACGTTTCAAATAAAACTGTAATGAGTTTCCGCCTAAATTAAAGAGAATAGTGATGGCTAAGGAAGAATCGTTAGAACTTGAAAGTACTGAAGGGCCTAAGAGTAAGAAGAAACTATTTATTTTTGCTGGTCTAGGCGTTTTAGTCGCGCTGTTAATCGGTGGCGGTGTCTGGTTCTTTATGGGAAGCAGTACCGAAGAGGTTCCCGCCGTAGCAGCAGATAGTGCTGTTCAGGCTGAAGTACCAGCATCAGGAGAAGTAGCTACCGCATCATACGTGCCTATGCCGCGTCCTTTTTTATTCAACTTACCAGGGCCTGATAGGGCTCGTTTAGTTGAGATTAAAGTGCAGCTTATGGTGCGTGGTACCGATGATGATGTGCTAACACAAAAACATATTCCGCTGATTGAAGATGCGCTTTTAACGACCTTTAGTGGTGCAGATGTGCAAAAGCTCAGCACGCAAGCGGGGAAAGATGAGTTACGGCAGTTAGCACTTTTGAGTGTGCAAAATACTCTACAGTCAGTAACTGGGCGTAAGGTTGTCGAGAAAGTACTATTTACCGGTTTTGTAATGCAATAACCCTTTAACTTCAGCACCAAAAGAGGCGAAGGCAATATAGTGAGTGATTTATTAAGCCAAGACGAAATTGATGCGCTATTGCACGGGGTTGATGACGTCGATGATGACGAAATTGACGCTGTTGGAGAAGATGCCCGTTCCTACGATTTCTCTTCCCAAGATCGAATAGTTCGTGGGCGTATGCCGACGCTGGAAATCGTGAATGAGCGTTTTGCGCGCCATTTGCGCATCAGCATGTTTAATATGATGCGCCGAGCGGCCGAAGTGTCGATCAACGGTGTACAGATGCTCAAGTTTGGTGAGTACGTACATACGCTTTTTGTTCCTACTAGCTTAAATATGGTGCGTTTTAGCCCACTCAAAGGCACAGCATTGATCACCATGGAAGCGCGACTGGTATTTATCCTGGTGGATAACTTCTTTGGTGGCGATGGGCGTTTCCATGCCAAGATTGAAGGGCGAGAATTTACGCCGACAGAAAGACGAATCGTACAGTTACTGCTTAAGATTATATTTGAAGATTATAAAGATGCTTGGGCGCCCGTAATGGATGTTGAGTTTGATTATTTGGACTCTGAAGTCAATCCTGCCATGGCGAACATTGTTAGTCCTACCGAAGTTGTGGTGATTAATTCATTCCATATTGAAGTCGATGGAGGTGGTGGTGATTTTCATATCACTATGCCTTACTCCATGATTGAACCTATCCGAGAGTTACTCGATGCGGGTGTGCAAAGTGACAAGCAAGATACTGATATGCGTTGGTCACAGGCATTGCACGATGAAATCATGGATGTGAAGGTCGGGTTCGATGCCAATATTGTTGAACATGAATTAACGCTCAAAGAGGTCATGAATTTTAAAGCGGGCGATATTATTCCGATTGAGTTACCCGAGTTTATCATGATGAAAATCGAGGATTTACCGACATATCGTTGTAAAATGGGCCGTTCTAGAGATAACCTAGCGCTTAAAATATGTGAGAAAATCCCTCGGCCAGAGACAGTTAAATCTGAGCTGCAATTGGTGACTCGTAAGGGTAAATCTCGTGATATATCAGAATTATAAGGTGAAGTAAGATGAGCACAGACGATACGGATGATTGGGCTGCAGCAATGGCAGAACAAGCGTTAGAAGAAGCCAACGCAATTGAACTCGATGAGCTGGTTGATGATTCAAGACCTATTTCTAAGGCTGAAGCGGCTAAGTTAGATACAATTTTAGATATTCCTGTCACCATTTCGATGGAAGTGGGCCGTAGCTATATTAGTATCCGAAACTTATTACAACTTAACCAAGGTTCTGTGGTTGAGTTAGATAGAGTCGCAGGTGAACCGTTAGATGTGATGGTCAATGGCACGCTTATCGCTCACGGTGAAGTGGTGGTGGTAAACGATAAATTCGGTATTCGCTTAACGGATGTGATCAGTCAAACTGAGCGAATTAAAAAGCTTAAATAATTCGAGATGTAAAAGTCGTTGGAACTTTAAATGAGCACATCGGTAATACAGAGTTTAGTGGTAGCGGTTCAAACGAGCGCAGATAGCCTCGGTGGGGAAGGCGCAGCGAATATTGCTTCAATAGCGCCTGCTACAAAAATGGCAGAACCTTCTCAAGTTGCGACCTTAGCAAGTATGTTAGGCGGCTTGATTCTGGTTTTATTATTAATTTTCGCGTTAGCTTATTTACTGAGAAGGTTTAATTTAGTCCCCACGACCAATGGCGTGCTAAAGACTATTGCTGTGACTTCCCTCGGTCAAAAAGAGCGTTTAGTCTTGGTTCAGGTGGGAGAACAACAATATTTACTTGGGGTTAGCTCGCAGCAGGTGAGTTTGATTGATAAGTTAGCTGAACCTATCCATCTAGAAGCTGATTCGTTTGCGAGTCGATTACGCCAGGCGAAATTAAAACAATGACAACACGTATCCTCGCGTTAGTTGGGTTAGTTATGCTGCTATTGATGCCGTCAGCATGGGCCGCAGATGGCGTCTTACCTGCTGTAACAGTAACAACGGCGCCAGACGGCTCAACGGAATATTCGGTCACAATGCAGATTTTACTGCTGATGACATCGCTGAGTTTTTTACCTGCGATGCTCATCATGTTGACCTCTTTCACGCGGATTATCATTGTCTTGTCGATATTACGCCAAGCCATTGGATTACAACAGACTCCATCTAATCAAGTCTTAATTGGCATGAGTTTGTTCATGACTTTTTTTATCATGGCACCGGTATTCGACCGGATTTATGATGAAGGGGTGAAGCCTTATATCGATGAGCAATTAACCTTGCAGCAAGCGTTTGATAAAGGGAAAGAGCCGCTGAGAGGCTTTATGTTGGGCCAAGTAAGAACGACGGATTTAAAGACCTTTATTGAGATTTCTGGCTATAAGGATATTAAGTCTCCCGAAGAAGCACCCATGAGTGTGTTAGTGCCCGCTTTCATTACCAGTGAGTTAAAAACCGCATTTCAGATTGGCTTTATGCTATTTGTGCCTTTTTTAGTACTCGATTTAGTGGTGGCGAGTATCTTGATGGCTATGGGTATGATGATGTTATCTCCCATGATAGTGTCGCTGCCGTTTAAGATCATGTTGTTTGTGCTCGTAGATGGTTGGAGCTTAGTCCTCGGGACATTAGCGAATAGTTTCGGATAGCCAAGGGAGAGTAAACACATGAGTCCTGAGGCACTAATTGATATTTTTCGTGAAGCTCTCGCTGTTATCGTTATGATGGTGTCTGCTATTGTGTTGCCTGGGCTGGGAATTGGGTTAATCGTTGCTGTGTTTCAAGCGGCGACTTCTATTAACGAGCAGACCTTAAGTTTCCTTCCGCGTTTGTTAGTGACACTTTTTGGCCTAATGTTTATGGGACATTGGTTAGTTGAAACCCTGATGGACTTTTTCATCGAGATGGTGAATCGCATTCCTCAAGTGATAGGCTAACGCGATGGAGCTGCTGCTCGATACCTTAATGCAAACCATTGCCGCTTATATTTGGCCATTGTTTCGCGTCGCGAGCATGTTGATGGTCATGGTAGTATTTGGGGCGGCAACGACACCAACACGAGTTCGCTTATTATTGGCGATGGCAATTACCTTTGCGATAGCACCCGTTCTTCCTCCAACTCAAAATGTGGATTTATTTTCGTTAAGCGCAGTATTCATCACGGCGCAGCAAATTATTATCGGTGTTGCCATGGGGTTTGTGACTCAAATGGTGATGCAAGTCTTTGTGCTCACTGGACAGATCATTGGTATGCAGACCAGTTTAGGCTTTGCCTCTATGGTTGACCCTGGTTCTGGCCAACAAACACCCGTTATTGGTAACTTTTTTCTTTTATTGGCGACATTGATTTTCTTAGCTGTGGACGGCCATCTTTTGATGATCCGTATGCTAGTGGCAAGCTTTGAAACTTTGCCGATTTCTAATCAAGGCTTAACACTGACAAGTTATCGATCGCTGGCTGATTGGGGGTCGTATATGTTTGGTGCGGCACTCACTATGTCGATATCTGCGATTATCGCCTTGTTATTAGTCAACTTGTCCTTCGGGGTCATGACCCGCGCCGCGCCACAATTGAATATTTTCTCTATTGGTTTTCCGATCACTATGATTGGTGGACTGTTTATTCTGTGGTTAACCCTAACACCGGTAATGGCACACTTCGATGAAGTATGGTCGACGGCTCAAGTGCTGCTTTGCGATATGTTAGCGCTCCAATGTAACGCTGATGGCTTGATATGATGGGATTAGGAGAAGCCCATGGCTGAAGAGTCAAGTGATGAACGTACAGAGGAACCCACGGGGAGGCGTCTAGAACAGGCGCGAACAAAAGGACAGATTGCACGTTCGAAAGAACTTGGAACTGCAGCGGTATTAATTTCGGCAGCATGTGGGTTTTATATGCTAGGCCCAAGTTTGGCCATTAGCCTAACTCGGGTGTTTGAAATTGTATTTACCATGGATAGGGCGCAAATTTTTGATACGAATGAAATGTTCAAAGTGTGGGGCGTTGTTGCGAGTGAAATAGCGTGGCCCATGGCTAAAATTATGCTACTGATTGTGGTTGTTGCGTTTATCGGTAACGTCTCTCTTGGAGGGATCAATTTTTCGACCCAAGCTATGATGCCAAAAGCCAGTAAAATGAGTCCACTTGCTGGTTTTAAACGTATGTTTGGCGTACAGGCTCTGGTTGAACTTACCAAAGGCATTGCAAAATTTTCGGTAGTAGCGTTTTCTGCTTATTTTTTATTAAGCTTCTATTTCAATGACATCATGTTGCTGTCTAGCGACCATCTTCCAGGTAATGTTTACCATGCATTAGATTTGTTGGTTTGGATGTTTATCCTGTTATGTTCCTCGATTTTGTTTATTGTCGTCATCGATGTGCCGTTCCAAATTTGGAATCACAACAAGCAACTTAAGATGACCAAACAAGAAGTAAAAGATGAATATAAAGACACTGAGGGTAAACCTGAGGTGAAAGGGCATATACGGCAGATGCAACGTGAACTAGCACAAAGGCGTATGATGGCTGAAGTGCCAAATGCCGATGTGATTGTCGTTAACCCTGAGCATTTTGCCGTTGCGATTAAATACGATGTGCAGCGCTCTGCGGCTCCCTTTGTGATAGCGAAAGGTGTTGATGATGTGGCCTTTAAAATACGTGAGATTGCCCGCGCGCACAATATTGCGATTGTCTCGGCCCCACCACTTGCAAGGGCTATTTACCATACGACTAAGTTAGATCAGCAGATCCCTGAAGGTTTGTTTACTGCTGTCGCACAGATTTTGGCTTATGTATTCCAGCTGCGCCAATATCAAAAAGGACGCGGCCGTAAACCTATTCCTGTCCCACTCAATCAACCTATACCAGATGAATTGAAATATTGAACCATTAGTCTCAGATGGTAGTCATTGGCAAAGCTGATGATGTCGAGTTCATTTGTTTTTTATGGCTAATTTTATGTATATCAATCAGTCACAGTACATATTTTTCCTTCATTAATGGCTTTAATCTTGTTGGCGCGTTTTTTGCTTCATGCTATTACACGTCAAAGTTTAGGTTATAGCGAATGGATGTTAAAGCGACTCTTGGTCAAGTAAAACAAATTAGGCTCAGCACTTTTAAAGGCATTGGCACGCCGGTGGTTGTGCTTGCTGCATTGGCCATGATTGTTTTACCTATCCCTCCATTTCTATTAGACATACTCTTTTCATTCAACATTGCGTTAGCTCTCATCGTATTGCTGGTGGCTATTTATACCGATAGACCCTTAGATTTTGCTGCCTTCCCAACTGTGTTACTGGTGGCGACATTATTACGTCTTGCGCTCAACGTTGCCTCAACTCGTGTGGTTTTACTTGAGGGTCATAATGGCGGTGATGCCGCGGGTAAGGTGATTGAAGCCTTCGGTTCTGTGGTGATCGGTGGTAACTATGCCGTTGGTCTAGTGGTATTTATCATTTTGATTATCATCAACTTTGCGGTAGTGACTAAAGGTGCAGGTCGTATTGCAGAAGTCAGTGCCCGCTTTACCTTGGATGCTATGCCTGGTAAGCAAATGGCAATCGATGCTGACTTAAATGCTGGAACCTTAAATCAAGACCAAGCGAGAATACGCCGTGCCGAAGTGACCCGTGAAGCCGATTTCTATGGTGCGATGGACGGTGCGTCCAAATTCGTTAAAGGGGATGCGATTGCTGGTATCATGATCTTAGTGATCAATATCGTAGGTGGTTTCATCATAGGGATTGTGCAGCATGGCTTAAGTTTCTCTGAAGCGGTTGAAATTTATACCTTACTGACTATCGGTGATGGTTTAGTAGCGCAGATCCCTGGTCTATTATTGTCAATCGCCGCAGCCTTGATGGTGACCCGTCAAAATGAGTCAGGTGATATGGGCCAAATGATGATGAGTCAGATGTTTGACAGTCATAAGTCATTGGGTATCGCCGCCGGAGTCCTGTTTGTCATGGGTATTGTTCCTGGTATGCCACACATGGCGTTTTTAAGCTTTGCCTTTATGACGGCTGGTGCAGCTTATTTTGTTTATAAACGAAATGAAAACAAACGTCTTAAAGCGCTAGAACAAGTGAAATCGGGTCCAATAGAAAGACAAGATAAAGAGCCTAAAGAGCTAGGTTGGGACGATGTACATCATGTTGATACTATTGGTCTTGAGGTTGGATATCGTTTGATCCCTCTGGTAGACAAGGGCCAAGGTGGCGAGTTACTAAGCCGCATTAAAGGCGTGCGTAAAAAGTTGTCTCAGGAATTAGGCTTCTTAGTGCCAGCGGTGCATATTCGCGATAACTTAGATTTATCGCCTAATGCGTATCGCATTTCATTAATGGGCGTCGTCGTCGGAGAGGCAGATATTCGTCATGATTGCGAATTGGCGATCAACCCTGGTCAAGTCTATGGCAAACTCGATGGTATCGAAACGCGCGATCCCGCCTTTGGCCTTGAAGCCGTATGGATCGCCCCTGAGTTACGTGAGCACGCACAAACATTAGGTTATACCGTCGTCGATGCCGCCACTGTTGTTGCAACTCATATTAGTCAATTACTCACAAATAATGCCGCTAAGTTGTTAGGCTACGAAGAAGTGCAACAACTGATGGATATGCTTGCGAAACACTCACCTAAGCTGGTTGATGGCTTTATTCCAGATATCATGCCACTAGGACATGTCGTAAAAGTGATGCAGAACCTATTAAATGAAGGGGTTTCAGTTAGAGACTTGCGTACTATAGTGCAAACTTTGTTAGAATATGGCACTAAGAGTAATGACACTGAAGTCTTGACTGCCGCTGTGCGTATCGCTTTGAAACGTATGATAGTTCAGGAAATCTCAGGCCCAGAGCTCGAAATCCCCGTCATTACTTTGGCGCCAGAGTTGGAACAGATGTTGCATCAATCAATGCAAGCAACCGGTGGTGATGGTCCTAATATTGAACCCGGTCTTGCAGAACGCATGCAGCAGTCCCTTGCCGATGCGGCTCAGAAGCAAGAAATGGTCGGACAACCCGCCATATTGTTGACGTCAGGTATGTTACGCGCGACGCTGTCACGCTTTGTTAAACATACTATTCCTAATCTCAGAGTCATTTCATATCAAGAAATACCTGATGAGAAGCAAATACGTATCGTATCTGCAGTCGGCCAGTAGAGGACGCATAAGTGAAGATTAAACGATTTTTTGCCAAAGACATGCGCGCCGCACTGGCCCAAGTGAAAGAAACACTCGGCTCAGATGCTGTCATTATGTCAAATAAAAAAGTGAACGGTGGCATCGAAATTGTCGCTGCCGTTGACTATGACGAACCTAAAGCGAAAACTGCAGCCACTGCGCCAGCACCGACCTTTATGGACGTGAGCGACGATCTCGTGTCCCTAGGTGCTAAGCAGCCAGTTCGTGTAGAAACTCGCGCTAAGCCAGCCGCACCAGCAGACTCATTACAAGCCTTACTTGAGAAGCAGCAAAGCCGTTTGAATCAACAAATGTCACATCAGCAAGTTGATGCCGAGTTACCAGCATGGGCTAAGGGCTTACAAGCCCCTACTGCTGTGAAACCAGAACGTCGTGAAGCACCTTCCTCGTTTGATAAAAAACCACAAACATCACAGAAACAAAGTGCTGATATTGAGGCTATGCGGGATGAATTAGCATCACTGCGTAATTTACTGACACATCAAGTATCCTCCTTGATGACGGAACATAAAAAACGCATCGATCCCGTCGGTGCTATGCTCGAAGCCAAATTGCTTGAGGCTGAATTCTCCCCTGCGGTTGCGAATAAATTAGCCGCGCTGAGCCAGCATTATACGCCTGCTGAATTAGTCAGAGCATTACCACAAAGTCTCGCTAATATGCTTGACAATCAGGGTGATGACATTGTGAAACAGGGCGGGGTAGTTGCATTAGTTGGTCCTACTGGCGTTGGTAAAACAACGTCATTAGCTAAACTTGCTGCCCGTTTTGCGGCACATCATGGTGCTGAACATGTTGCTTTAATTACCACAGATCATTATCGCATCGGAGCCTATGAGCAATTAGCAACTTATGGCAAAATAATGGGCTGCCCAGTAAAGCAAGCTCATGATCTAAATGAATTAGAGCAAATTCTCTATCAGTTTAGGAATCGCAAGCTAGTATTGATAGATACGGCTGGCATGGGACAGCGAGATATGCGCCTTTACCAGCAACTTGATAATTTAACTGCAAATAGCAGGATACCTATCCGCAGTTATCTGGTACTGTCTGCGACAGGGCAGCGCCGTGTGCTGCAAGATGCAGTCAATCATTTTAAACGCATTCCCCTATCTGGTGTCGTTCTCACAAAACTCGATGAATCTGTGTCGTTAGCAGGGGCATTAAGTGTGTTGATCCAAAACGGATTACCATTAAGTTATATTACTGATGGACAAAGAGTTCCTGAAGATATGAAAGTTGCGGATACCCTAGATTTAGCCCAGCAGGCACTCGCAGCGTTAGATAGTACAGAACAACAATCATTACAAGACACAGCGTGGTCAGATAATATGGCCTGTGCATTTGAGTAGATTTATGACCCTGGATCAAGCAAGTGGTTTACGTATGATGAATCAACCCTATAACGAAAAAGTGAAAGTAATCGCGGTCACTGGTGGCAAAGGAGGCGTGGGTAAAACCAGCGTTTCTATTAATACTGCTGTGGCATTAGCCGAAAAAGGCAAGCGTGTCTTGGTACTTGACGCTGACCTTGGCTTAGCAAACGTCGACGTCATGCTGGGTATTCGTGCCGAGCGTAACCTCTCTCATGTTCTCTCTGGTGATGCAGAGCTTGACGATATTATCGTGCGTGGTCCAAAGGGGATCGGCATAGTACCAGCCACCTCAGGAACACAGGGGATGGTGGAATTAAGCCCGGCGCAACATGCTGGATTAATCCGAGCATTTAGCGAGATGCGGACTCAGTTTGATATTCTAGTCGTAGATACAGCGGCTGGGATCTCAGATATGGTGCTCAGTTTCTCACGTGCTTCGCAGGATGTGTTAGTCGTTGTTTGTGATGAACCCACTTCGATTACCGATGCCTACGCCCTGATTAAAATTCTCAGCCGTGAGCATGGCGTGTTCCGTTTTAAAATAGTTGCCAATATGGTGCGTAGTTTACGCGAAGGTATGGAATTATTTGCTAAACTCAGTAAAGTGACCGACAGATTTTTAGATGTTGCACTTGAATTAGTCGCCACGATTCCATTTGACGAAAACTTACGTAAATCTGTTCGTAAACAAAAATTGGTGGTTGAAGCTTATCCTAAATCACCAGCGGCAATTGCTTATCAAGGATTGGCAAATAAAATTTTGAGCTGGCCTGTGCCGCAGCAACCTGGTGGGCATTTGGAGTTTTTCGTTGAGCGTTTAGTACAACGACCAGATTTTCAAGAGGAAAAAACGAGTGAATAAAGCCGCTGCGTATACTTGTTTAGACAATAAATCGTCGATCGTTGAACAGTATGCTCCGTTGGTTAAAAGAATTGCGCATCATTTACTCGCCAGACTACCTGCATCTGTGCAGTTAGATGATTTACTCCAAGCTGGGATGATGGGGTTACTAGAAGCATCATCCAAGTTTGATGGTGGCAAGGGTGCGAAATTTGAAACCTTCGCCGGCATACGCATACGTGGAGCCATGTTAGATGAAATTCGTCGTGGCGACTGGGTCCCTCGTTCCGTTCATCGTAACAATCGTAAGGTTGCACACGCTATTGATGAGTTAGAGCAAGAACTGGGCCGTGATGCACGCGACACAGAAATTGCAGAAAAACTTGATATGACGCTCGATGAGTACCATCATATTCTTAACGATGTTTCTGTCGGAAAAATCATAGGGATAGAAGATTTAGGCGTATCTCAGGATATACTTACAGTGAGTGATCGGTCCGATGATGATTCATTTGAAGCATTAGCTGAGAACCAATTTCATTCTGCTCTGGTTGAGGCAATTAAATTATTGCCTGAAAGAGATGCATTAGTGTTATCCCTGTACTACGATGAAGCATTGAATTTAAAAGAGATTGGCGCCATTCTTGAAGTCAGTGAATCGCGGGTTAGCCAGATATTAAGTCAGGCAATGTTGCGATTGAAAGCTAAACTCAAGCACTGGACATAAGTATAATTATTAATCGAGCACAGAATGTCAGCTCACCGGAGGAAACCTTGGACAAGAATATGAAGATTCTCATTGTTGACGATTTTTCGACAATGAGGCGTATCATCAAGAACTTGTTGCGAGACTTGGGGTTTAATAACACCCAAGAAGCAGACGATGGCTCAACAGCCCTGCCGATGTTGCAAAAGGGGGATTTTGATTTTGTTGTTACAGATTGGAATATGCCTGGTATGCAAGGAATCGATCTGTTAAAAGCAATTCGCGCTGATGATTCGCTAAAGCATTTACCCGTATTAATGGTAACTGCTGAAGCAAAACGTGAACAGATTATTGCTGCCGCTCAAGCGGGAGTGAATGGTTATGTGGTTAAGCCTTTTACCGCTGCAACGCTGAAAGAGAAGTTAGATAAAATATTCGAACGACTCGCTTGAGCAAGGATGAGCTATGAAGTCACAAACATCAGGGCTCATCACGCTCGAGCAAGCTCAGCATTTAGTTGAATTATTAAGTGCAGGTGAGCAAAGTCAGGCAGATGATTTATTTCGGGAGCTTGCTGCTCCACTGCAACGAGAATTATTCGAAGAAGTAGGTAAATTAACTCGGCAACTTCATAGTGCGCTGATGGATTTTCAAGTTGATAATCGTCTTGCTGAATTAGCCAATACAGAGATCCCCGATGCCAAGCAACGTTTAAATTACGTTATTGACATGACCGAACAAGCTGCAAATAAAACCATGGATGCGGTTGAAGAATGTTTACCTTTGGCTAATGCCGTGACTGTAAATATTCAAAATGTCATGCCATCTTGGGACAGATTAATGCGACGCGAGATAGCGCTGACTGAATTTAAGGGCCTTTGTCACGATGTACAAGACCTTATGTCTCGTAGTGCAAATGACTCGACTCGATTACGTGAATTGCTTAATCAAATTTTGATGGCGCAAGATTTTCAAGACTTAACAGGACAAATAATACGTCGTGTTATTGATCTAGTAATGGAAGTAGAAAGTAATCTGGTTTCTATGCTGACGGTATTTGGTGAGCAACCTATGATTGAAAGTCAGATTGCTCAGAAAAATAATATTGAAGCAGAAGGCCCGATAATGAATGCCGAGCTTCGTCAAGATGTGGTAACGGGTCAAGACGAAGTGGATGATCTTCTATCGAGTCTGGGTTTCTAACTGGGAGTCAATTTGATGGCCTTTGATGTAGATGAAGAGATACTCCAGGACTTTTTAATCGAAGCCGGTGAAATTTTAGAGCTTCTGCAAGAGCAACTCGTTGCGCTTGAAAATAATCCTGATGATACTAACTTGCTGAACGCCATTTTCCGAGGTTTTCATACCGTTAAAGGTGGTGCTGGCTTTCTTAGCTTAACTCCCATGGTTGATGTTTGTCATGAGGCTGAGAATACCTTCGATTTATTGCGGACAGGCAAGCGTAGCGTTAACGCAGAGTTGATGGATATTATTTTGCAGGCTGTTGATGCAATTAATACCATGTTTGCGCAAACCCAGCAGGGCGAGCAACAAGACCCCGCCGATTCAGGTTTGCTAGCGAGACTTAAAATGCTCAGTTCAGGTGCACCTTTGCCATCTGAAGTCGCTTCCGCCAAGGTTGCAGAGCCAGAACTTGTTGTTGAAGTCATTATTGATACTCCTACCCCTCAAGAAATCCCTGCTGGTATAAGTGATAACTCATCTTCCATTGAAAATACGTCTTCAAGTATCGATGATATCAATGATGCTGAATTTGAAGCTTTATTGGATGCGCTTCATGGTTCAGGAAAGGGACCTGCGGTCGCTGCTACCACATTTGTATCTGAACCAGTTGCTGCAAAGCCTGCTGCACCAATTAAAACACCTTCAACATCAGGTGATGACATCACTGATGATGAGTTCGAGGCGTTACTGGATGAACTTCATGGCTCAGGTAAATTTAAAGCTGAGGCTGAAGTGCCTGTTAAGCCTAAGGTTGTGGCAACACCTGCGCCTCAACCGATTGTAGATGCTGATGAAATTACCGATGATGAGTTTGAGCGATTACTCGATGAACTCCATGGGAAAGGCGGAGCACCTGCGAAAGCTGAAGTTAAAGCGCCTACGACACCCATTTCGACTGTAGCACCTACTGCTGCACCACATGCTCCTGCGCCAGTTAAAGCCACAGTACCAGCTCCTGCTCCAGTCGTTGCTGCAAAACCTAAGGTGGAAATTGCGGTTGTCGATAAAGCACCTGCTAAGGCTAGCTCTGCGAATGTGCCTCAGGGTGAAACAACAGTACGTGTAGATACCGCACGACTCGACCAGATCATGAATATGGTGGGTGAGTTAGTGTTAGTGCGTAATCGATTGGTGAGCTTAGGCATCAGCCGTGATGATGAGGAGATGTCGAAAGCTCTCGCGAACTTAGATCTCGTTACTGCCGATTTACAAGGCGCTGTGATGAAAACCCGTATGCAACCGATCAAGAAAGTGTTTGGTCGTTTCCCTCGGGTGGTACGTGATCTTGCTCGTACACTAAACAAAGAAATTGATTTGATCATGGTCGGTGAAGAAACTGACTTAGATAAAAACCTCGTTGAAGCGCTTGCCGATCCGCTCGTCCACTTAGTGCGTAACTCTGTTGACCATGGTATCGAGATGCCAAACGAGCGTGAAGCTAGTGGTAAGCCAAGAACGGGAACGATTACCTTATCTGCAAGTCAGGAAGGCGACCATATACTGCTGAAAATCGAAGACGATGGCGCAGGCATGGATCCTGAAAAACTCAAAAAAATCGCCATAAACCGTGGTGTGCTCGATGAAGATTCTGCTTCGCGGATGACAGACAGCGAAGCCTATAATTTGATTTTTGCACCAGGTTTTTCAACTAAAGTTGAGATTTCAGATATTTCAGGCCGTGGTGTTGGGATGGACGTGGTAAAAACTCGTATCACCCAGCTGAATGGCACTGTACATATTGATTCCATGAAAGGTAAGGGAACGATACTTGAGATTAAAGTACCGTTAACACTGGCGATTATGCCTACCTTAATGGTCGATGTCGCTAAACAAGTGTTTGCATTACCTCTATCTAGCGTGAATGAGATTTTCCATCTCGATCTCACAAAAACCAATATTGTTGATGGGCAACTGACTGTCATAGTGCGTAATAAGGCCGTACCTTTGTTCTATTTGGAACACTGGCTACATAGAAACAAAACCACCTTTAAACATGGCGATAAAAAGCATGGTCATGTGGTTATCGTGCAATTAGGCATGATGCAAATTGGTTTTGTAGTGGATGCCTTAATAGGACAAGAAGAGGTCGTTATTAAACCTCTTGGCGCTATGTTACATGGCACACCTGGGATGGCTGGTGCGACAATTACATCGGATGGTGGTATTGCACTGATCTTAGATGTTCCTGGATTGCTAAAGCATTATGCGAAAAGTAAGAATTAGTTTCCAAGCTAAGGAATGGAATGGCCATTAAAGTATTAGTCGTTGATGACTCAAGTTTTTTCAGACGACGTGTTAGTGAAATTGTCAATCAAGATCCTGAACTGGAAGTTATCGCGACGGCCTCAAATGGGGCCGAAGCGGTGAAGTTGGCTGCTGAGCTTAATCCCCAAGTTATCACTATGGATATTGAGATGCCTGTCATGGATGGTATTACTGCTGTTCGTGAAATCATGGCTAAGTGTCCGACTCCGATCTTGATGTTTTCTTCTTTAACCCATGATGGCGCTAAAGCAACGTTAGACGCTTTAGATGCTGGTGCATTAGATTTTCTACCTAAACGTTTTGAAGATATTGCGACCAACAAAGATGATGCCATTTTATTGTTGCAACAAAGAGTTAAGGCATTGGGACGACGCAGAATGTTTCGTCCGATTGCACGTCCTGTGGTCGCGCCAACACCTAGTGCGCGTCCAACAGGTAGCGTTTTAGGTACAACCAGTATATCGGCTCATACGCCTGTCGCAGCTCCTGTTAGAACCTCAACGGCAACGACGATTCGTGCAAGTGGTAAGCAGTATAAATTATTGCTGATCGGTACATCTACTGGTGGTCCGGTTGCGCTGCAAAAAATACTCACGCAGTTTCCAGCAAACTATCCGCATCCTATTTTATTAATCCAGCATATGCCTGCTGCCTTTACCCCTGCATTTGCGAGTCGTTTAAATGGCTTATGTAAGATTGAAGTGAAAGAGGCCGCTAATGGCGATCTTCTTAAACCGGGTTGCGCATATTTAGCGCCAGGTGGTATGCAAATGATGGTTGAACGTACTGGAGCAAGTGGCCGATTAAAAGTTATCGCAGGCAGTGCTGATATGAATTATAAGCCCTGTGTGGATATCACCTTTGCTTCTGCTTCTAAAGCCTTTAGTGGTGATGTGCTTGCTGTTGTATTAACTGGCATGGGGGCGGATGGCAGAGAAGGCGCACGTATGTTGAAAGCTGTAGGCGCAACCATTTGGGCGCAAGATGAAGCCAGTTGTGTGGTTTATGGTATGCCACAAGCCGTTGCGAGTGCAGGGATTGCCACCCAGTCGATAGCCTTAGATAACATGGCCGAATGTATTTTAAAAGAGTCTGTTCGTGTCTAAAAATCAATATCCGATGAGCACAAATAGTGTGCTCATCATCTTGTTGATGGGCATAGCCATTTTGGTTCTTGGTGCCTTAAGCCTAGATTACAAGCGTAAGAATAGTTTACTGCAGGCGGATGTAAAACGTTTGGAATCGACTCAGGTGCTGTTAATGGTACCTGACGAACAGGCTGAAGCCATTGCAACTTGGTTAGCGTCTCATCCCGATCAGACTAAAGCAATGTTGCAATTAGCGGCTCCTGGTGAGCAGAAGGCTGTAGCGATTGGTCCTGAGCCGGTACAAAATAGCATTCCGCCTTTGCTGGGCGAACCAGATACTGAAATAGATACGGCGAAGGAAAAAACTAATCTGGAATCCTCTATTCTTAAACAGCTTCAAGCGCCAGAAAAAGAGGTTAAAGCTGTTTCTCAGACAATTGCCCCCCAAAATGCAGAGATGCTGCCAGTGGTGATATCTGAGAATGCCGATGGTGTCAAAGTGATTAGTTTGCCCAATGGCGGCATTCGAGTCACGACCAGAAAAGAGCAGTAATTTTTAGAACTTGTGAACTCACAATTTTCTAGTTCATTAGCATATTAACCAGTATAGGTAGGGGTCACTTCTTGAAAGTCTGGACCATAGCGAATCAAAAAGGTGGCGTAGGTAAAACCACGACGGTAGCGAGTTTAGCGGGAACATTAGCTAAGCGTGGTAAGCGTGTTCTTATGATAGATACCGATCCACATGCTTCGTTAGGTTATTACTTAGGTATTGATTCTGAAGAGGTTCCAGGCTCGTTGTTTGATGTTTTTCTTGCCCATAAAAACCTTTCTAAGGAACTCGTTTTATCCCATGTAGTGCCAACCTTAGTCGATGGTTTGGATTTATTACCTGCAACTATGGCATTGGCTACCTTGGACAGAGCCTTAGGTCATCAAGAGGGAATGGGATTAGTACTACGTAATTTATTAGCACTGGTTGCTGATGATTATGATGTTGCTATCGTTGATTGCCCACCCGTACTCGGGGTATTAATGGTCAATGCGCTTGCGGCAAGTCAGCATATCATTATTCCTGTGCAGACGGAGTTTCTTGCCATTAAAGGGCTAGAGCGGATGATTAAAACGATGGAGTTAATGGGCCGATCTAAGAAGACGCGCTACAGTTACACTGTTGTGCCTACCATGTACGATAAACGCACCAAAGCATCACCTGCGGCTTTGCAAGTTCTTGGTGCCGAATACAGTGATACTTTGTGGAAAGACGTTATTCCAGTAGACACTAAGTTTAGAGATGCCAGTTTGGCACATTTACCAGCATCGCATTATGCGAGTGGTTGCCGCGGCGTTAAAGCCTATGAAAGATTATTAGATTTCTTATTAGTTGGGGAGTTTGGCCATGTCAAAATCGGTTGATGAAACTGTTTTTGATTTTTTCGCATTATTGCTGCAGGAAGACGACAGTCCAAACCAGATTGTTTCCCCTCAAAGCATTGTAAAAGCAGACTCAAATCAAAATGTTGCTGTTAATCAAACGGAGGCTGCATTGCTCGATGCGGCAATTTTGGCTGAAAATGGTCGCACTGCCGCACCGCAGAATGTAGAGAAGGCCATAACGCCTACTGCGCAGTTGCAGCCAAAAGCGGCGCCAAGACAACATGAGTTTGTTGCTCCGGTAAGCCAGGTTGTAGCTCAAGTGAATAAGCAAGCGTTAGAGAAATTACTCGCGCCAGTACTAAAGACTGCAAGGTTAGAACCTATACCACCTTCAGTAGAGATAGCGCCACCTATTGATGTTCAACCTGTTGTGGTAGAAGTACCACAAGCTCAGCCTGTTGTTAATGAAACCGTTGTTGATGAAATCGTTGAGCCAGTGGTTGTGCCAGAAACACAAGTCGGCATTACGCCTCCTAGTGTGACAAAAGATTTGCAAGAAGTGCTCGATGATGAGTTTCAGGTACTATTCTTTAAAGTAGCAGGGCTGACATTGGCTGTGCCTTTGGTGAGTTTAGGCGGAATAGTAAAAGTTGAGCGGATAAACCACATCTTTGGTCGACCCGCATGGTTTCTTGGTGTACAGACGCATAGGGAGGAGCAATTGAACATTGTTGATACTTGTGCGTGGGTTATGCCAGAAAAATACACAGATAAACTGGCGCAATCAGTAAATTATCAATATCTTGTATTATTAGAAGGCAGTAACTGGGGATTGACTTGTGAGTCCTTGGTCAATGCGGTAAAAATTAATAAGTCGCAAGTCAACTGGCGTAGTCAAGCGGGTAAACGCCCTTGGTTAGCGGGTGTAGTGAAAGAACAGATGTGTGGCATTTTGCACGTACAAGCCTTAGTTGAAATGCTTAATGCGGGTTTAGGTTGTCAGGACTCAATTGGTTGAGGTAAACATGAAAGATACAAGAAATGTAGCAGCAGTCGCTGCAAGTAAAGATGATGCAGTATTACAATGGGTTACCTTTAAGTTGGACCATGAAACTTACGGTATCAACGTAATGCAAGTGCAGGAAGTGCTGCGTTATACTGAAATTGCTCCTGTACCTGGTGCCCCCTATTATGTACTAGGGATCATTAACTTACGTGGTAATGTCGTCACTGTAATTGATACCCGCTCACGTTTTGGATTACAGTCTGCTGAAGTTGATGATTCAACCCGAATCGTTATCATCGAAGCTGAAAAACAGGTCATTGGTATCTTAGTTGATAGTGTTGCAGAAGTGGTTTATTTGCGCCGCTCTGAAATTGACAATGCGCCTAATGTTGGAACGGAAGAGAGTGCTAAGTTTATTCAAGGCGTGAGCAATCGCGACAATGAATTACTTATCTTAGTTGATCTCGACAAATTATTATCCGACGAAGAATGGGCCGAGTTGACTCAGATCTAATCAATGAGTGTGATAAGGCTGAATGATTAGAATTCATTCAGCCATTTTGTTTATTTGCGAATAAATCGATGATGTTGAGTATTTACGATTTATGGGTAGACGAAGTCTTTTTATCATAGCTTGAACAATGGCCAATTATATTGGTGACGTTAAGTGAGCACTTTGGAATAGATAACTCAATTGTAAGCCAGCTCCTAATCTATGGCTTTGAGTGTGTATAAGGATTTTTGATGGGCGATGAATTTTTGATCGCAGCGTTAGTCTATGTCATCGCATGCTTAGGGTTAGTACTCTTTTTACAAAAGCAATTGAGTAAATTAAGAAGCAAAGTTGAGGCATTGACTGTGTTGGTTAAAGAGGGCGATCGGCAGCGAGAGTCTTTTAAACGCGAATTGCAAGAATTACGCAGTGGCACAATCGGTGTAGGCCGTCGTGTTATTGAATTAGAAAAACGCATACTGCAACAGTCTGAACGGATTGAAGAGACGACTCAACAGGATCCACAGGCAAAACTTTATACTCGAGCCATGAAGATGGTCGCGCTTGGTGCTGGCGTCGACGAATTGATTAAGGAATGCGAATTACCTAAAGCTGAAGCCGAGCTGTTGATCCGTCTGCATCGTAAGTAATCGGTAGCCAATTGAACACTAAAAGCTAATTTTTCTGAATTAGCTTTTTTATTTTATGCCTTCTCGACAATTTTTTTATGCATATTATTCCATTGCTCAGGAAATTTACCGTCGAGCATATACACAAATGCAATCAGTTCGGCGATAAGCAGGTAAAGCTCCTTGGGAATTTCCTCTCCTAACTCTAGCAATTGCAAAAAATGGCTCAGATGGGGATCTTGATGGATATAAACGCCGTTAGCCTTAGCTAAGGCAATAATTTCTTCTGCGATAAGCCCTTCACCAGTCGCGACTATTTTAGGAGCGTTACGGCCATCGTAGCCCAGTGCGACAGCTTGTTTAGGTTCACTCTCTTCGCTCATATCGTTATTTCCAATGTTTTGTATAATGAACTCAATATTAGTGTTGGAACATTGTCACTCATTAAGCTTTTGTCTTTACGAGGAAATGATCACCAGGTAATAAGGTTGCTGGTACTTGCGCTATTTGAGTTGATAGTTCTCCAGGCGTAAAACCCAGTTGTGATAGTTTTTGGCTTAAGGGCGTTAAAAAGTTATTAACCTTATTAAGTAGTATCTGACTATTGCCTTTAAACTGGATATCTAATTGTTGATTGTGGTTTTGGGCTGAAATCAACAGAGGTCCTTGTGCTAGATTAAACTTCAGTTGTAAACGCCATCCAATTTTTTTATCTGGGTCATCAGGATCGGCTTCTTGCTCAAATTTCCCTTCCAGTTGCTCCTGTCGTTGGTTAATGCCATAGGGCAGGGCGAAGAACCACACCAAATTGCCAGTGCTCTCATTACTTGCCTGTTGGTATAAATGCAGGTTAGAGGCTAATAGTCCCATGCTATCAAGGCCTCCTGCTTTGCTCAGTTGCCCAAGAAGTTTAGTGGAGAAGCCCACTTTAGCTTGTAACTGTTCAAGGTAGTCGGCAAGCTTTTTGCTCACGGAATTCGAATTGTTATTGGCTTTAAAGCCAAGTAGCAGCTGAAAAAGTGAGGTTATTGCACTCCCATTCATGAGCATTGAGGCTTGATTTGATTGAGGCGTAGCAAGATTTAGACTCGCTAGACCGAGAATATTGGCTTTGAGTTCATCGATATCATTTAATTGGCTCAGTGGTGGCAGCCCTAAATGCGGTAGGTGTTTCAATAACTCAGATGCTAAATTCGAGCTGCTATTAGAACGAGATAACTCAATAGGAAGTGCCCCCGCTTTATTGAACGCTTTTTGTAAGACATCAGCCACTTTTATCGAAGTGTCAGTCTTAGCATCATTGTCTTGTTGTTCAGTCTTTTGGCTACTGGATCCTAAAATATTATTAAGTTTGTTTATGTCTGTAGGACTCACACTTAGGATTTCTTGTGATGTTTTTGAGCCTTGAGACAACCCGTTTTTGCTATTTACGTTTTCATCCATTTGTGATGCTGGTGATTGACCCACAAGCCGATTTTCAAGGGCTGAGTTTTGAGTGCTGATCTGACCTAAGTCTTTAGTTGTTGGCGTTATGACTTGCGCGTTAGAGATATTCTGTGAGCCAGTCGCAGTAAGCGCTGATGGAATATCTACTTTACTTTGAAGCTGCATTATATCGACTTTGGCCGTGACCATTTGTTTTGTGGGCTCAGGCAGAAAGTTGATATTTTCGAGTTTTTTTAGAAAGGAGGCAATGATCTGTGCTGGTTCAATTTTCGCGATCACAAGATCAGAAGATGGTTTATTTGTGGGAACCTGAGTTTCATTTACTGGCGCCCCAATTATGATTTCGAGTTTGCTCTGTATTGGGGTGAGTAATAAAATAGGGCGCCCTTGTTGAAAGGCTATTTTAGCGATGAATTCACCTTGATTCAGCTGAGGTCCAGGATCTTGTGCTACAACGGTACCATTAGCAAATTGAAGCTCCTTGTTAACTATAGTGACGTTGGGTAATGGATAGCCCTGTGTGCGAGCCGCGAGCGCTGAAAGCTGCGTCTGAGAGATGCCATTTTGTTGTGCCAGATTGATCACTGCCTCAGGAATTTTCAGTACGAGAGGTGTAGCTAACGCAAGTAGTTGGCTAGTGGAGTTTTGCACTATCGTAGTTGGAGTTGAGCTGTTTTGCGCATTGGGCGTGACTAAAAAGCTATTAGCAGTCAACAATATTTGCCGCTGTTGAGCATTAACTAGCTTTAAATTATATTCTGTACCGTTTAGAATAATACTATCTCCTTCAGGTGATGTTTGCACCTGAGCTGGAATGGGGCGTGGAGTAGCATAGAGGGCATCAGTGTTAGCTATCGCAGTGTGTAACTGCGAATTTTGACTGCTGACAAGTGGAATCGACTCCATTTAATGACCTTATATAGTTTATCCTGCGATACATTCGTTTAGTAAAATTAACAATTGACCAATTTTTTTTGCCAAGTATGCTTATGCGCCTTGTGACAAAGGAACTGTCATACTGGATAGTATGCCACTAAGACGAATTATCTTTATATCGTCATTTTTGTATTGTCACTTTAGCGAAAATTTGATGTCTAAACAGTACATTTATATTAAGAGAGCGATATGAAGTTAAAATGGATGGGATTATCTTTGGGGTTAATGCTGTTGCCTAAAGTGCAATCGGCTGAAGTATCCCTACCAGATACCATTCAGCAGGAAACACCTGCTAAGGTACAAATTACCTATGATGATCCCCGCGATCCGTTCGAAGGCTTTAACCGAGCTATGTGGGACTTCAACTATCTCTACCTAGATAGATATTTATATCGTCCTGTAGCCCATGGTTATAACGATTATATTCCTACGCCTGCTAAAACAGGTATCAATAACTTTGTGCAGAATTTAGAGGAACCTAGCAGCTTAGTAAACAATGTGCTGCAGGGTAAGTGGGGCTGGGCAGCTAATGCTGGTGGACGCTTTACAATCAATTCTACTGTCGGCTTATTAGGTGTCATTGATGTCGCTGACATGATGGGTATGAGCCGCAAGCAAGATGAGTTTAATGAAGTGCTGGGTTATTATGGGGTGCCTAATGGACCTTACTTCATGGCGCCATTTGCGGGTCCTTATGTTGTGCGAGAACTCGCGTCTGATTGGGTTGATGGTCTATACTTCCCATTGTCTGAGTTAACAATGTGGCAATCCATTGTTAAATGGGGACTTAAAAACCTTCATTCTAGAGCATCAGCAATCGATCAAGAGCGACTTGTTGATAATGCACTCGATCCTTATGCCTTTGTCAAAGATGCATATTTACAGCACATGGACTATAAAGTCTATGATGGTAATGTCCCTCAAAAGCAAGATGATGATGAGTTGCTCGATCAGTATATGCAGGAGCTTGAGTAACCCTATTGGCCGTACTTGACAGCATTTGTCTTTAGTCATCAAATGCTAGCCTTGTTAAATTTTGTTATTGGCATATTCACTTGAGTAATGGCTATGCGATGAACTTTATTCGGGAACCTTTATGGCGTTAAATGGTGTTGCGGTTCTTTTAGTTGAAGATGACCCCGTGTTTAGGCAGATTGTTGCAAGCTTTCTCGATAGTAGAGGTGCGCAAGTCACACAAGCCTGTGATGGTGAACAAGGATTGTCAGTTTTTAAATCGCAGCGCTTCGATATTGTTCTTGCAGACTTGAGTATGCCTAAGCTCGGTGGGCTCGATATGCTTAAGGAGATGACAAGGTTAGCGCCTTTAGTGCCTTCTATCGTGATCTCGGGTAATAATGTCATGGCTGACGTTGTAGAAGCCTTACGCATTGGCGCAAGTGATTATCTCGTTAAGCCAGTATCTGATTTATTTATTATTGAACAAGCCATTAAACAAAGCCTTCATAGTTCCTACATTGATGATACTCAAGCCGCAGATTTTGACGCGCTATCCCACCAAGAATTAAGTGATAATCTAGCATTGCTTGAGCAAAGTGTTGCAGCGGCAAAACAAGTTCAGCAACAACTCTTTCCCGCTTCAAATATTAGTTATCCGGCAGCCAAGGTTGACTATAGCCTTTATAAAAATAGCGATATAAGCAGTTATTTCATTGATTCAACAATGGTTGGTAGTGATCACCTGATTATGTACATGGCCCATTTGTATCCTGAGGATAATCGAGCCGCGTTTGCCTGCGTTCTGCTGAGAAGTTTTGTTAATCAGAAGCTTAAAGATTTTAGAAATGGTCAGAGTCAAAGCATTATTGAACCCTTTAACATGATGAGCTATTTGAACGAGCGTTTAGTGAAATCTGGTCTCGATATCAAAGCCGATATGATTTATGTTGCCATTGAGCTAACTAAGTACCGTGCTGCTATTGCACAGGCGGGTAAGGGGTTGCGTTGTTATCTGCGTAATGATGAAGGATTAAGCCCGTTAGCACTGTCTGAGAGTCTGCAGCTTGGCGTGTTAGACTGGGGTAAACCGAGCATTCAGTTCCGCAGTATTTTACCGCAAGAACAGTTATGTATTGCGACAAGTGAGCCTGAGCATAAACAAGCTTTACTTGATAACAAGTTTAAGGGCTTAGTCTATGATGCAACGCTACCCGCTGGTGGTTTTCTACAGTTAAGCCTTTAGTTTTTAGACGCTTTGGCAAAATTGAGTATACCGAATAGCTGACTTAACAAAAACGCCTTACTCTTGCGAGTAAGGCGTTTTGTTTTAACAGTCAAAAACAGTTGAACAGGATAATTAACGTTTTATCGCTTCATGTTCAGCCGTCACTGCAATTTCACTTTCTAAGGCTTCGGCTTCAGTATGATGCTTGGTTTCTGCGCCATGCATCCAATCGACTAATTTGTCAGCCATAAAATACAGGATCACGCCAGACAGAGCCGCTGTAATCGCGATACCGGCAAAAATTGACATAGCATTAGCAAGTTGTTCCTCTTTGCCACCACCGTGACCAATCAAAGAGCCTACGACCCCAGCAACCTTGTTCGCCATCGCAATAAACAAGAACCAAGCGCCCATCATCAAAGAGGCTATGCGCAGTGGAGCAAGCTTAGTCACCATAGACAAGCCAATAGGTGACAAACATAATTCCCCCATAGTATGGAAGAAATAAGCACCCACTAACCACCACATGCTTGATTTAGCTGTAGGATCGCTACCCATCTCAACCACAGCGCCAATCATGAACAAGAAGCCAATCGCCAATAAGAACAAACCTAAGGCAAATTTCACTGGCGAGTTAGGTTCATTTTTACCTAAACGGATCCAGATAGAAGCAATTACAGGGGCAAATAACACAATAAAAATAGCGTTTAGCGATTGGAAATAAGTCGTGGGCACTTCCCAAGTACCTATGTAACGGTCAGTAAACTCATTGGTAAATAAGTTCATTAACCCGCCCGCTTGTTCAAACCCCGCCCAGAAAATAATAGTGAACAAACCCAGCACCATAATCACCTTGAGACGATCACGCTCAATTTTAGTAAGTGGTTCTTTACGGGTATTGCCTAGCTTAGCCTGGCGTTCACGTTCTAGCTTGGCCGCTGGCACGGTACCAATGTTACCTAACAGTTTTTGAGCAAATAAAAATTGAATCACCAGCGACAGCAGCATCCCAATACCAGCACAGAAAAAACCTGCCTGCCAGTTATTAACAAAAACCTCTTGGCCATTAACCATTTCAGTGTGGCCAAAGCTAGTATAAGCCCAAGCAACAATAAAGCCGGATAATGCCGCACCTAAATTGATTCCCATATAGAAAATAGTAAATGCACCATCGCGACGGTGATCACCTTCCTCGTAGAGATCGCCCACCATAGTGGAAATGTTCGGCTTAAACAATCCATTACCCAGAATGAGTGTACCTAGACCGATATAAAAAATAGTCGTTTCAATACCAGGAAACCAAGCATGAGGCGCAGCTAGCATAAATTGGCCAGCCGCCATTAACGCACCACCAAAATAAATGGCTTTGCGCTGACCCAGAAAATTATCAGCTAACCAACCACCAATCAGCGGTGTTAAATACACTAACGCAGTAAAAGTACCATACAAGGATAAAGCGTCAGCTTGGCTAAATCCTAAGCCGCCACCGCCTTGTTTACCCACCTGATCAACTAAATACAGTACCAAAATGGCACGCATTGCATAATAACTAAATCGTTCCCAAAGTTCTGTTGTAAACAGCAGGAACAATCCCTTGGGATGCCCAAGCATCGTTCCATGTGGTTTTGCTACGCTCATGAAGTCTTCCACCTTAAGCTCGTGATTGCCTGTGGGCCCCTGAAACAGGATGATGTCACCACAGAAAAATGGTTGTTGCTCGTCCCAATATCGCCTGCAGGTTTAATCAACCACTAATTCCCGCTATAGCATTCATTAATTGTTGAATAACCGCTAGTTACGTATGGGTTATTGTTACGTTCTTATAATAAAAGTAATGCATTTAGCAGTAAAATGAGTATTTTCGCTAAAATCCCACCTTATATACCCCTTAAAAGCAACCAAAGTCAATTTTGGTAAGCTAAGTGGTGACATTATCAGCAGTATAGTGTTGTGATTTTAATTATGAATTAGTTAATGTGAGCGTCATTGTATGCATACCGAGCGAGAGACTGGAATAGTCGAAAAATTACTTCCACCGACTTGAGCATCTTTGCTATGATTGCGACCCGTGAATGGACGTCACTTATTTATAGGGTAGTGAGATTAGCTTATGAAGGCATGGTACCTTTTGTATTGTAAACCTCGTAGTGAAGCGAGAGCACAACAAAACTTAGCACTTCAAAATTTAGAGACATATTTGCCTATGGTCTCTGAAGAGAAATCTCAGCGCGGGCGCAAACAAGTCTGTCGTGTACCACTCTTTCCTAATTATTTATTCATCAATTTTGACCCAAGTCAGACAAGTGTCAGGCAGGTCCATTCTACTCGTGGTGTGAATCGAATCGTTAATTGTCAAGAGAAAATGACGCCCATTGACGACAGAATTATCCATGCCATTCGCATGAAAGAACTAACGCCTTCCCAAACAGTATTAGCCGAAGAATTAGAGCTAAAAACGGGGGAAAAAATTCGTTTTACAGATGGGCCCTTTGTTGATCTCGAAGGCATTTTTCAAGAGAAATGCCCAAATAAACGTTGCCATGTTCTTTTTAACATTATGGGGCAGGTAAAGACAGTGACTGTACCACAGCAAAGTGTGGAACGAATTTGTATTTAAGTGCAGTAAGTACAAATCCGTTTGTAAGAGTAATGCTCAGTATTCTGTAAGATATTAGCTATCCTTGAAGTTGATAAAGTATTTGCCAAACTAACAAGGTGTTTAATATTTACTTAAAAATCAATTGGTTGATTTTGTTTGAGGTTTGAAGTTACATTTTTGAAATGCAACCTGTTAAGGTGTAATCTTAAAAATGGCCGTTTGAACATTAAATGTTCTATCGGTAGTGAATCTTTGAAGTAAGATTCTGTAATCATAAAGTTAGAATATAAGCTCTTATTTTAAGTGTTTGCATCCTATGGTTAAGGTATTTTACTAGCGAAACTGAATGAGTGTAGAGCTTAACTATTTCTTGTGATGCTGTTTTATCTTAATGAAAAATATGAATTTTCGCATCGCGAAGGGCAATATGGAAGCCGTAATCTATGGGCGGTAGCGTGTCTGAAAGGTGAGAAACCGCAGGTTAAGCTCTCGAACGAGAGGCATGGATGCCGAACTGGCATTTATAGAGGGATATAGTTGAAGAATGAATAGTTTCATTCGTTAAGCGGACGCCGAAGGCCTCTGGCCGCCACGCGGATCGGTAGCGTGTCTGAAAGGTGAGGAACCGCAGGTTAAGCTCTCGAACAAGAGGCATGGATGCCGAACTGGCATTTATAGAGGGATATAGTTGAAGAATGAATAGTTTCATTTGTTAAATTAACGCCGAATGCCTCTGACCCGCAACGATGCGCGCACCAGTTGAATACCTCAACATTAAAAAATTATGTAGGTCGCTCGCAGGTTCATTGCTAGAAATTAGGACGGCCTGTTGTGATGCAATAAAAACTGCTGCTCTCAGATTAGTCGCGTAATGACGCTTTAACTGAGTAGCGCTCAGCCTCTTAGCTTCACCTTTAGTGTTAAGTGAGCTTGCGAACGTCCGTTACCCGTAAATGTTTCAGTTTTTGGCTTTGTCGGCTTTCGCTGCGAAGCGTTCTAGATCCTAGCAGCCATAGTATTATGGTGCCTTTAGAATCTAAAAGTCGCTCTGCGACACCCTGTTTTCAACCCAATCGGAGATATCTGGTGTTACAACAAATCAAAAAATTCATCATAGTAGGCCTTGGCGCCACAATATTGATGGGCGCTCAGGTTCATGCCGTTACGCCATCTCCACAAATGATTGAACAGTTCAAGCAATTACCGAAATCTGAACAGGCAAGGCTTGCTAAGCAATACGGTATTGATCCTAATATGCTTTCAGGCTCTCAGGCCCAGACTCAGGTTACAAATCCTGAAGTCGTAGGGGCAAGAGACACCAATACTCGTGTGTCAGATGCCGATAAAAAAGCAGCTAAAGCTGAATTAGATTTTTCTGAAGATCCCAGCAAAACAAAATTGCGTCGTTTCGGTTATGAGATGTTTGCTGGCGAACCTAGCACATTTGCACCTGTGTCAGATGTACCGGTTCCGGGAGAGTATCTCGTCGGTCCAGGCGATAACATTAAAGTTCAGCTTTATGGTAAAGAAAATAAAGAGTATGACCTAGTTATTAACCGTGAGGGGGTTATTCAGTTCCCTGAGCTGGGTCCAATACCTGTCATGGGGCTTAGTTTCTCTGAGCTTAGAGACTCTTTATCCCAGCGTATTAGTGAGCAAATGATAGGTATTGAGTCCAACATCACTATGGGTGAGTTGCGCTCGATACGCATTTTTGTGGCAGGTGATGCCTATAAACCTGGTTCGTATACGGTTTCAAGTTTATCAACTATCACTCAGGCTCTGTTTGTCGCTGGTGGTGTTAATGAGATCGGTTCATTACGTAATGTACAGCTGAAACGTAATGGCAAGCTAGTTGGTACTTTAGATCTTTATGACCTGTTAATGCGAGGTGATGCGTCGGGGGATTTAAGACTCCATTCTGGTGATGTGGTGTTTATTCCTTCTATCGGCGGCCTTGTAAGTGTAACCGGAGAAGTAAGACGCCCAGCCATTTACGAGCTAAAACACAATGAGAGCATGGCTGACGTTATCGCAATGGCCGCCGGGTTAAATACAGGAGCATATCCTAAAAGCAGTTCAATAGAGCGTTATAATAGTAAATCTTTGAAAACCATAATTAACGTAGACTTAACCTCTGAGCAAGGTCGAAATACACCAGCCAAAGCAGGTGACATTGTTCGTGTAAAAAGTGCGTCGGAGCAATACGAAAGTGCCATCACTATAGCCGGGGCTGTTGTTCGTCCGGGTAAATATCAATGGTTTGCTGGTCAAAAAGTGAGTGACGTATTACCTTCTCTGTGGGGAGACTTAGCGGCTTCTGCTGATCTCGATTACGCAATCGTGATCCGTGAAGTGAATCAATACGGTGATATTGAAGTGCATCAATTCTCACCAGGGAAAGCGATTAGTGCCAAAGAAAGTCACCAAGATCTTAGCTTAAATGCGCGTGATAAAATCATCCTGTTTAATTTTTCAGATGATATACAGAATCGCTATGAGTTAAATAAATTAGTAAAAGAGCGTGTTGAAAAAGTCACTTCTTTAAATACAAGTAATCTTTTAGGTTCAGATTTATTTAAAGCGGGCTTTGTGCAACTCGATAAAACTAAGTTATCGCAACGTACCGATCTTGCTGGTGTAGTACTAACAGATAAGAAAGAGTCTGAAGAAGCTGAGGTTGTTAAAGGCGTTGTCAATAAAATGCTGGCTAATTTATTTGACGATACAGAACTGCTTAAACTCAGTAATCAGATGGGCCGTCAAGAATTACTGTACCCTGTAATGGTTAAATTAAATAGCCAAGGGCGAGCAGGCTCGGGTATTCAAATTGTTGCTATTGATGGACAGGTCAGAGAGCCAGGAGTATATCCGTTGACTGTGGGTGCTCGTGTTAATGATTTAGTGATCGCTGCGGGTGGCTTAAAAGAAGGTGCTTATACCGCAAGAGCTGAATTAACCACCACCTCAACCGATATCAATGGCTCAAAAGTTGAGCATAATAATCTTGACTTGACTCAAGCCTTACAAGGAGTTGAAAGCGCGAATATCCGTTTAACTGGGCGTGACATGCTAACAGTGATGACGACCCCTGATTGGCAAGAATCTAAAGTTGTTGAAATTCGAGGCGAAGTAAAATTCCCTGGGCGCTACAATATCCGCCGCGGTGAAACACTAAATGATTTAATCGCTCGTGTCGGTGGGTTTACTGAATATGCTTATTTACCTTCTGCAGTATTTGTTCGGGATTCGGTGCGTCAACAAGAACAGATTGAGATTAAGAAGTTAGCCGATCAATTACGTCGTGATATCGCGACGCGTGGAGTATCTAAAGACGGTGCGGTTGTTAATTATGCGGATGCGCAATTAATGTTAACCGATTTAGAAAATATAAAGGCTGTAGGGCGCCTCGTTGTCGACTTACCTGCAATTTCATTAGGGATTGAGCAAGCTAATATACAGCTTGAAGATGCCGATATCCTCTATGTTCCATCGACTAAACAAACCATTGCAGTGATGGGAGAGGTTCAGCACCCCGCAACTCACAGATTTAAAGATGGCTTAACTTTAGACCAGTATTTAGCTATGTCAGGTGGTGCGCGTAAACGTGCAGATGAAGATCGCACTTATGTTATTCAAGCAAATGGCTCAGTACTCATGCCTGGTCGTTCGAGTTGGTTTAGTAGTGAAGACCAGTTACAACCAGGTGATACCATTATTGTGCCATTAGATACGGAATATAAAGATAACCTAAGTCTCTGGACACAGATCACGGGTATTATCTATAACACCGCCGTCGCTGTATCAGTTATCGCAGGGCTGTAGAAAGAAGAATCTAGGATGGGCCTTCGGCCTCTAGAACGCCGCTGCGTGGCTCTAGAATCTAGAACCTCGCAGGGCGTCGCCCGCTCTGTTTTTAGCTTTCAGCTTTTGTCCTTATATTATAGAAGCGCAGCGCTCTCGCAGCGCAGCGTACTAGAATCTGAAGAACCAATGAACACACAAATTACTAAAAATCCACTTACATATAAAACAGATGCGCAATTTCCTCAAACCACAAGCGATGACGAAATTGATCTTCGTGAATTATTTGCAGTTATTTGGCAAGGCAAATGGTTAATCATTGCCATTACGGCAGTATTCGCCATTGGTTCTGTGGTGTTTGCGATAATGCAACCCAATGTCTATAAATCTGAAGCATTACTGGCCCCAGCAGCAGAAGAGCAAGGTGGTGGGTTAAGTGCATTAGCCTCTCAATTTGGCGGTTTAGCCAGCTTAGCTGGAGTGAATTTAGGCAGCAAAGGCGGTACAGATAAAACTCAGCTTTCAATTGAAGTATTAAAATCCCGTCAATTTACCAGTGATTTCATTCAAAAACATAATATTCTTGCTGATTTAATGGCTGCAAAAAAGTGGGATCGAGATTTAGATATAATCGTATACGATGCGGATCTTTATGATGTTAAATCAAATCATTGGGTACGCAAAGTTGACCCTCCACTTAAACCTGAACCTTCAATGCAAGAAGCCTATAAAGTTTTCAGCAAAATATTAGCTATTAATACGGATAAAGAAACTGGAATGGTGACGCTTTCCATAGATCATGTATCTCCAAGCATCGCAAAACAATGGGTTACTTGGTTAGTCGAAGATATCAATAAGGTTATGAAAGAGCGTGATGTTGCCGAGGCTAATCGTAGCAGTGAGTTTTTAAATAGGCAAATTGCCCTAACTAATGTCGCTGATATTAAAGCGATTCTTTACAAGTTGGTGGAAGAACAAGCTAAAACCATTATGTTCGCTGAAGTACGGGATGAATATGTCTTTAAAACCATAGATCCAGCATTAGTGCCTGAAGAAAAGGCAAAACCAAAACGTGCATTAATTTGTGTATTAGGCACTATGCTGGGTGGTATTTTAGGCGTGATGTTAGTGCTGATTAGGCATTTTTTTCGTAAACAACAAGTATAGTGGTGGAACAATATTACCTATTAAAGGTTAAGTTGTTTATCTTGGATACTCCCTTGTCATTAATAATTTTGGTTTTTGTATGAACTTACGAATCAATGAAACAGCTGATACTGAAGAGTTTCAAACTATTAAAATAGTTACTAAGCGATTCAAATCAAAGCAGCAGGTACTAACTCAGCAACTTATTTATGTCTATTGTCCTAAAGATAGAGAGTTTGAAATTGGAGAGATTATTGATGATTATTCTTTCGATATGATCGTTAATGATTACACCATTACTGATTTAAGCTGCAAGGTTATTTGTCATTTTGAGAGCTCCAGTTTAACGAATGAACAAAGACAGTTTTTAGTTAAAGCGACTGAACTTGGCGCATGGGTAGAACCTTTGGTCAGTTATCTGGATGAACGATTAGGTTATACTGAAGTACGTTTACTCCATAGTGGTTATTTTTTGCATCAAAAAGCTTTTTCCATTCTATCGACTAAACGTACTCAATTAGCTAAACGTGTAATAGACTTATTTGCAGCCTTTTTGCTCTGCTCTATCGCTATACCGATTGGCTTGATTACTGCTTTAGCAATTAAATTAGAAAGTCCAGGGCCTGTGTTTTATAAGCAACGGCGTACAGGGCAATATAATGATGAATTTGAGGTGGTTAAATTCCGCTCTATGCGCAGTGATGCTGAAAAAGCTGGAGCACAATGGGCAACGCAAAATGATGTTCGAGTAACTAAAGTGGGTAACTTTATTCGCAAAACCCGTATCGATGAATTACCTCAGATAATCAATATTCTTAGGGGTGAAATGTCAATAGTAGGGCCAAGACCAGAGCGGGAAGTATTTATTGATGAGCTTGAAAAGGAAATACCTTATTATCGTTTTCGCCATGCGGTTAAGCCAGGAGTTACAGGGTTAGCCCAAGTCAGTTATCCTTATGGTGCATCCGTTGAGGATGCTGTTTGGAAACATAAATATGATATTTATTATATTAAGCACCATAGCTCACTGTTGGATGTTAAAAT
Source organism: Shewanella sp. NKUCC05_KAH (assembly GCF_019345585.1). Classification (NCBI taxonomy): domain Bacteria; kingdom Pseudomonadati; phylum Pseudomonadota; class Gammaproteobacteria; order Alteromonadales; family Shewanellaceae; genus Shewanella; species Shewanella sp. NKUCC05_KAH. The sequence continues at coordinate 94,104 of NZ_JAHKQZ010000005.1, read as the reverse complement.
TTTACTAAAAACGGTGAAAGTAGTGTTATTTGGTATGGGTAGATAGCTCTAGCTCTTATTTATAATTATGTAGGTCAGATTTAATGAATATTTTAGTTACTGGTGGTGCAGGTTTTATTGGCTCTGCAGTAGTTCGCCATATTATTGGCAACACCCAAGATTATGTGATTAACGTAGATAAACTGACGTATGCAGGCAATCTTGAGTCACTTGTAAGCGTAGACAAAAATGAAAGATACGCGTTCGAGCAAGTTGATATTTGTGACAGAGCAGAACTAGATAGAGTATTTGCACAGTATCAACCTGATGCAGTTATGCATTTAGCGGCAGAGTCTCATGTCGACCGTTCAATTACAGGTCCATCAGATTTTATTCAAACCAACATCGTTGGTACTTATACTCTGCTTGAAGCTACACGTGCTTATTGGAGTAGTTTATCTGACCAAGCAAAAAATGCCTTTCGCTTCCATCATATTTCCACTGATGAGGTTTATGGCGATTTACCGCATCCTGATGATATAGAAGATGGTACGGAGCCTTCAGCGAATAAAGAGTTACCATTATTCATTGAAACAACACCTTATGCTCCTAGCAGTCCGTATTCAGCTTCTAAAGCATCAAGCGATCACTTAGTTCGTGCATGGTTACGTACCTATGGTTTACCTACCATAGTGACTAATTGCTCTAACAATTATGGTCCTTATCACTTCCCTGAAAAGCTGATCCCGCTAGTGATCCTTAATGCACTAGAAGGCAAGCCATTGCCTATTTACGGTAAAGGTGATCAGATCCGTGATTGGCTATATGTAGAAGACCATGCTCGTGCACTCTATAAAGTTGTTACAAGTGGCAAAGTTGGTGAAACCTATAATATTGGCGGTCATAACGAAAAGCAGAATTTTGAAGTGGTACAGGCCATCTGCAGTATTTTAGATGTTCTAATGCCTAAAGATACTCCTTACGCTGAGCAAATAACTTATGTCACAGACAGACCCGGCCATGATCGACGCTATGCCATAGATGCAACAAAAATGAGTAATGAGCTTAACTGGCAACCAGAAGAGACATTCGAAACAGGCCTTCGTAAAACCATTGAATGGTATTTAGCTAATCAAGAGTGGTGTCAGCATGTCCAAGATGGTAGCTATCAGCGGGAGCGTTTAGGCATTTAATCTCTTTTATTATTTTGTTTTATGTCCTAGTTTTTCTTTAAACCTAGGATCTATTTATCTAGGAACTGATTTTACTATGAAAGGAATTATTCTCGCTGGCGGTTCTGGTACTCGTTTGTACCCGATTACTAAAGGGGTTTCGAAACAGTTATTACCTGTATACGATAAACCCATGATTTATTATCCTATTTCTGTACTAATGCTGGCAGGGATACGGGATATTTTAATTATCACCACGCCTGAGGACCAATCTTCATTTCAACGTCTACTTGGCGATGGCAGTGACTTTGGCATAAATCTGCAATATGCCGTACAGCAAAGCCCTGATGGTTTAGCGCAAGCATTTATTATTGGTGAAGAGTTTATTGGCAGCGATAGTGTGTGTTTAGCCCTTGGGGATAATATTTTTTGGGGACAAGGTTTTTCACCCATACTTAAAAAAGCTGCTGCTAGACCAATGGGAGCAACAGTATTTGGCTATCAAGTGAAAGATCCTGAGCGTTTTGGTGTGGTTGAATTCGATCAAAATCAAAAGGCCATCAGTATTGAAGAAAAACCCATAAAACCCAAATCTAATTTTGCAGTGACAGGCTTATATTTTTACGATAATCGAGTTGTGAATATTGCAAGGAATGTTAAGCCATCATCGCGCGGCGAATTAGAAATTACTAGTATTAATCAAGCTTATCTGGATATGGGCGAATTAAACGTAGAGCTTTTAGGACGTGGTTTTGCTTGGTTAGATACAGGCACTTATGAAAGTCTATTAGAGGCCGCTTCATTTGTTGAAACTATTGAAAAGAGGCAAGGTTATAAAATTGCTTGTTTGGAAGAGATAGCTTGGCGGATTGGCTGGCTAACAGACAAAAATATAACTGAAACTGCTATTCATATGTCTAAAAATAGTTATGGAACGTACCTGAAATCCTTAATTAGATAGGTAAAAAATGAAAATTGTTACTAAGAAAAAGTTAGTAATTTTTGGGTGTTCTTCATTTACGAATAGCATAATATCCCTTTGCAATAAAATTGATGAAATAGAGGTTGTAGCCATATGTGTTGATGAGGAATATCTTTCTAGTTTGCCAAAGACATTTTGCGAGCTAAAAGTTGTTGGTTTCAACGATGCCATACAAATGTATCCAGATGCATCTTACGTATTGGCTATTGGTTACAAATGCATGCGAAAAAGAGAGGCTGCATATGAAAAGTTGCGAGCATGCAATAGAGAAGTCGCAACAATAATTTCTCCTAATGCAAGCGTGTCTAGTGATATTATTGGACATGGAACTATTGTATTTGATGGTGTTGTTATTGAGCAGGGCGCTATTATTCATGATAATGTGACAATATGGTCTAATGTAACTATATGTCATGATGTAGAAGTGGATAGTCATTGTTTCATTGCTGCCAATGCTACTTTGGGTGGATTTGCAAAAATTGGTAGGCTTACTTTTATAGGTTTTAGTGCCACGTTGGTTGATTCTATTACCGTTGGTAGTGAATGTTTAGTGGGGGCAAGTAGTTTGATTAATTCAAATATTGTAGACTTCTCAAAATGCTATGGTGTACCTGCAAGGCTTATTGGTAGTATAGATCCCCAACTTGGAGTCTACGTAGCATGAAAAAAATTGCAATTATTGGTTCTGGTGAGTTCCAACTCCCATTGATTAGATTAGCCAAAATGCAGGGCATTGAAACCCATGTTTTTTCTTGGGGAGGCAACGAGTTAATCGGTGATTATTTTTATAAAATAAGTATTACTGAAAAAAAAACTATATTAGATAAATGCAAAATAATTGGGATTGATGGTATTTGTTCGATAGGCTCAGATCTAGCTAATATAACTGTTAACTATATTGCAGATCATCTCGGGTTAGTAGGTAACAGTTTAGAATGTACCGAGTACACAACAAATAAATATAGAATGCGTCAGCGCCTTGTAAAGAATAAAATACCTGTTCCTCATTTTACTTTTTTGAATAATATTGAGAGTGTGAGCATACCTGTTTATCCTGTCATAGTGAAGCCTGTAGATCGTTCTGGCAGTAGAGGGATCTCGTTAGTTGATTCAGTAAACGATCTTAGTACAGCTATAAAGCTAGCTTTCGAAGAATCCTTTTCAAAGGAAATTCTGATTGAAGAGTTTGTCACGGGAAGAGAATTCAGTGTTGAATCCATTAGCTTCAATGGGGTTCACGAAATACTTCAAATTACGGAGAAGTTCACAACGGGCTCTCCTGATTTTATAGAAAGAGGACATACTTGCCCTGCTAGAATTACTGCTGGAGAGCAAAGTTTAATAAATGACTTGGTTTATAGAACGCTTGTTGCTGTAAATATGTCTAATGGTGCTGCGCATACTGAATTGAAAATCAATGAAAATGGTGATGCATATATCATTGAAATTGGCTCTCGGATGGGAGGAGATTATATAGGTTCTGATTTGGTTTTACACAGCACTGGATTTGATTTTACTAAAGCAGTTTTGGCAATCTCTATGGGAGAATCTTTTAACTTAAATGATTATTATTTAGAAAAGTTAAACTCTAGGGTTTCAATTGTGAAGTTTATTTTTAATGAAAATGATTTAAATAGGTCGCGTAGATTATTTGATGATAATTTTATTAATGTAGTTCATTCTAATTTAATGAGTAGTTCTTTTGACAGTGAAATAAAAATTGCATCTAGTGCAGATAGGCTTGGTCATATACTAATTACAGCAAATTTAAATAGGCAAAATGAAATATTGCAAGCATTAGGATTTTAATAAATGATTCCATTTAATAAACCCTACCTACATGGTAAGGAATTAGTTTATATAGCCCAAGCTGTTGCGTCAGGAAAAATCTCTGGTGACGGTTTATTTACCAAAAAATGTCATGAGTTTTTTGAACAACGCTATGGTTTTAAAAAAGTGCTGATGACAACTTCATGTACTGATGCATTGGAAATGGCCGCGCTTCTGCTTGATATTCAACCAGGTGATGAGGTAATTGCACCTTCTTATACTTTTGTTTCTACTGTTAATGCTTTCGCTTTACGTGGTGCTAAGATTATTTTTGCCGATAGTTACAAAGATAACCCCAATATTGATCCAGAGCAAATCGCGCAACTCATTACCAAAAATACCAAAGCAATCGTAGTGGTGCATTATGCAGGCCTTGCATGTGATATGGATGCCATCATGGCGATTTCCAAGCAACATAACATCCCTGTGGTAGAAGATGCAGCCCAAGCTATTGACAGCTATTACAAGGGTAAACCGCTTGGTAGTATCGGCACGTTTGGGACTTTCTCCTTTCATGAAACTAAAAATATTATTGCAGGTGAAGGTGGTTTACTAGTTATCAATGATGAGCAATATATTCATCGTGCTGAAATTATCCGTGAAAAAGGTACTAATCGATCTTCATTTTTTCGCGGTGAAGTGGCTAAATATGGTTGGGTAGATATTGGCTCATCCTTTTTACCGTCAGATATTATTGCTGCTTATCTTTATGCTCAGCTTGAGAATATTGATACCATTCAAGCTAGACGCAAAGCTATTTGGCAACGTTATTATGAAATATTGAATGTTGAATTAGCCAACAAAGATATCCAGTTACCCAAATTAGCAGAATATTCCACTAATAATGCTCATATGTTTTATCTGGTATGTAAAAACCTGGAACAACGTACCGCTTTGATTCAACACCTGAAAGAGAACGGTGTGCATGCGGTGTTTCACTATCTATCACTACACACAAGTGAATATTATCAATCAAAGTACATTGGATATGCTTTACCTTATTCGGATTTTTTCACAGATACATTAGTCAGATTGCCACTGTATTATGAATTAACCGATGAACAAGTAGATTATATTTGTAAAATAATAAGTGAATTCTCAAACAGTAATGAATAAAAAAATCTTACACATAGCCAGTTTGGATAAGTTTATCCCTGACTTTATTGGTATTGTACGACAGCACTTCTCAGAACAACCGCATACAATATTAACATTTGGGGATATTGAAAAATACCCTTACACGCAAACCAATAATACATTTCACTTTGTAACTTTTAAAAAGTTTAATGTATTATATAAACTCGTATTAACCTTACACTCTCATGATAAAATTATATTGCATGGGTTATTTATGCAACAACTCATAATATTATTATGTTTAATGCCTTGGTTACATAAAAAATGTGTATGGGCTATTTGGGGCGGCGATCTTTATTGCCATAAGCTAGCTGTTAAAAATAACCGTTTTCGGATATTCGAGTTTTTTCGAAGAATGTTAATTAGTCGATTGGGCGGTTTTATCACTTATGTAGATGGTGATTATCAGAATGCTCAGCAGTGGTATGGCGCTAAGGGGGTGTTATACGAGGCTATAACCTACAAAAGTAATGTTTATAGTGGTGAGGAATTGTTTTCTTCATTAGAAAATATCACTACTATTAGAGATAAAATCTGCAAAATTAATTTGTTAGTAGGGAACTCTGCAGATCCTAGCAATAATCATCAGCATGTCTTTGAAGAACTCGTTAAACTAGAACTTGATAATATCGATAGAATCTATTGTCCATTATCCTATGGTAACTCAGAGTATGCTGAAAAGATTAAGCTTTTAGGTCATTCGATGTTCGGTGACAAATTCTATCCATTAATGGATTTTATGCCATTAACAGATTATAACAAAATATTAGATACAGTAGTTATTGCCTTTTTTGCACATAATCGCCAGCAGGCAATGGGTAATATTATTAATTTAGTGGGACGTGGTAAAACTGTTTTTATGCGTTCGGATACTAGCTCTTTTGCATTATTTACTAAATTGGGGATTAAGGTATTTGCGCTAGATGATTTAAGTCTTACTCCCCAGTCTGTTGAGGTTGCTATCGGTAATAATAAATTAGTACGTGATTATTTTAGTGAGACAAATCTGGTGCAACAACTTAAAAAAGTTTTTTCATGATACTTTATTACAGAAAGAAAAATACAAAGAGTTGTGTTCATTATGACACCTAAAAAAATACTTCAGTTTGCCATAGGGCCTGTTGGTGCCGCATTGTTGGGGATTATTTCGTTACCTATTATTGCTTGGGTATTTAGCCAAGAAGATGTTGGTAAAATGGCTTTGCTACAGGTAGTATTAAGCTTTGCGACCTTATTTTTTACCCTTGGGCTTGATCAGGGCTATGTTCGTGAATTCCATGATTCAGCGAATAAGCCATTGCTATTGAAAACTGCTGTATTGCCTGGTTTGATATTGTTGTTGATTAGTCTAACAATATGTTTATTATTAGGATCATTTTTAGCTGAATTAGTTTTCTCGATAAAATCAAATTATATCAGTTGGTTACTCTGCATTGCCTTGCTATGTAGTTTTCTGTCGCGCTTTTTATCGCTTGTGTTACGGATGAATGAGCGCGGTCTTGCTTTTTCAATGAGCCAATTATTGCCTAAAGCATTTGTTCTCATTATCATACTCATCTACTTGCTATTTGATACCTCTAAATCTTTTGATAATTTATTATTAGCTAATACTTTAGCGATAGTATTAGCCTGTTTCATTTTTGCTTGGAATACTCGTGCCGAATGGCGTTTAAGTTTATCTGAAACTATAAATTTACGACAGTTACTGCAAATGCTGAAATTTGGTTTACCGCTGATTATTGGAGGCGTTGCATTTTGGGGGTTAACTTCAGTCGATAGGATTCTTTTAAGCCGTTGGAGTACGTTTAGTGAGCTAGGTGTATATTCTATATCAGTAAGCTTTGCGGCGGCGGCGACTATTTTTCAATCAGTATTTTCTACAGTGTGGGCACCGACTGTATATAAATGGGCTACTAATGATGAAGGCTACGATAAAGTCATTATGGTAAGCCGTTATGTGTTGCTACTGGTTGTTTTGCTATTTTGCTTTGCTGGTTTATTTTCTTGGATCGTGCCTTTTATTTTGCCAAGTGAATATAAGGCAGTGCAATGGATCTTAGTCGCTTGTCTAGCTTATCCACTTCTTTATACACTCTCTGAAACCACTGTTGTTGGAATAGGTGTTGCTCGAAAATCAATTTATTCGATGCTAGCTTGTATTATTGCTTTAATGGTGAATCTTATTTGTAACTTTTTTTTGATCCCACGGTTTGGTGCTGCAGGTGCAGCTAGCAGCACTGCATTCGCGTTTTGGGTATTTCTTATTCTTAGAACTGAGTTTGCTATCAGAGTTTGGAAACCTTTACCGAGAGTTGCATTATACAGTTTTACTTTTTTAGCCGTAGTAGGTGCAGTAATTGGTGCGCTTAAAAAAGACCTTCTTGGTTGTTTAATGTATCTGTATTGGGGAGGACTATTCTGCTATTGTAGTTATTTTTTTAGACGTGAGTTTATGGTAATTGCTCAAAAAAGTAAAAGTTTGATTAATGCTAATAAGCATTCATTGTAATGAGAGGAATAATATTTTTTGTGGGAAAGGTAAAAAACATTTAATAGTTTTCTTCACTAGTGTTGTGTTGTTAATTATCTTTGACTAAGGAACTACTGTGTTGAATTTTACGATTAAGTCCAACTGATAATAAGTGAAAGAGCGTTAACCTAATTGGAATTGTTAGTTAGTGATATGTGTTGACAAATGTTGCGGGATAGATTTATTTATAAGGCTATAATTTCATATATATTGCTGGGGTTTTAGGTGGGTTTTTTATTATAGGTGATTTTCTAAATATTAAATTCTATGAAAATTATATTGTGAAATTTACATTTTGAGTGGAAATAATGTTTTTTAATTCAATTAATTCTAGATTTTTTTATTTTAAATTTTTTATGATATCTTCAGTGTTAATGCCATTGTTTCCATCTTTGCTTAACAGAAGTCAAATGCATATAAATATTTATATGGCCGCCTTATCTGTTATTTCATTGTTTTTGTTCCGATTTAATTTTAGGAATCTTAATTTTTTTAAGATTCTTGTTTTTTATTTTTCTCTACAAGTTTTGTTGATTCTGAGCTATTTGTTTGGGATTGAAACTCCAGCAGGCTTGAGTGATGTAATGAGTCTTGTCAGACCATTTTTACTTTTTTTACTGACTAGCGCTTTTTACGTCCTCTCTGTTAATGAACCTGGAGGATTTTATATAAGGGCATCAAAAATACTTTCATTTTTGGTTGTCTCGTCTTTCGTTGTTGGTGTTATTGAAATAGTACGGCCTCCTTTTTTAATTGACCTTGTCTTTTTTATTTTTAAAATATCGGATAAGGTTGATATACTGAATTCTTCAGTAGGATTTTTTGCATTGCCTTACTATAATTCATTTTTTTATATTTCGTCATTGATTATTATTTTATTTGTCTCCCTCCATACTAAATTTACCTTTTATAGTGTTGTTAGTTTATTTTGTGGTGTATTGGGTGTGGTTTTTACACAGTCTAAAACAGGTGTTTTAGCTCTTTTAGTTATTTTGTTTTTTTCGTTATACCTTAAATTCAATAAATTTTATAGAAACGTATTTTTTATTTTTTTCACATTATCATTTTTAATTTTACTGCAATTTTTAGGCGATATACTGATATATTTGAATGATAATTATTCGGGGAATTTAATCAGGACATCTTTTAATATTTATCATAATCAGCAGGATACTAATACTCTAGGTGTCAGGGTTTTGCAGATATTTGATAGCTTAGGTTTGATTTTGGGAAATAATATCTTTTGGGGGCTGGGCTTGGGAAAGGAAGTGTTGCTCGAGTCTTGGTTATCAACTTCGTTATATAGATATGGAATTTTTGGGACTTTATTACTTTTTACTTTACCATTTTGCATAATATTAAAGCATTTTTTAAAAGTGAACTATAAGGTTAATAAATTAAATGGTGCAAAAAAAGATTTTTTGATCTATATTTTTCCTGTTTGGTTAATCAGCTGTTTTATTACTCAGTTAAGTGCTTTAATGGTTGAAGTCTCAAAAGGTGCATTAATTGGGAGTGTGATGATTGGGCTGGGAATGGCGTATTCATCATATTATTTTAGTTCTACTAATACTAATAGGGTTTATAATGAAAAAAGTATTATTTGCTAATACTTCCTTTTTACCTGCAATTGGAGGTGTTGAAAATTCAATCCGAAGTTTGATTAAAGTTTTTTCTGAAGCTGGTTGGGAATGCCATCTAACCACTAAAGAATTGGACTCTAAGTATACGAAGAGTAACGTAAAAATAAGTTATTATAATAATAATAACGTGATATCCAATAAAGGTGTTTTTCGGGTTTTGTTGCGAATTTTTGATTTATATAAGTTCGATGTGGTTATTGTTAGGCATCATTTGTTAGCATTTCTGATTGCATTTCTTTATAAAGACTATATTTATGTGATTCCTGGTATTTATGAGTTTCAAAACATACAAGAAAATAAAGGTATTATTTCAAGATTAAAATTTTGGATTCATGTATGGATCCAACGTCACGTTATCAAAAATTGTAAGAATAATGTTGTTTTTAGTTCGGAAATGCATGATCAAGTTAGAAGTTTTAATAAAATATGCCCTTTACTAAAGTTTAAACCTGGTGCAGATGAGCAGCGTTTTTATAGATTAGCTGATACAAAGCGACAAATGATTAGGCAGGAATGTGGCTATAATGATTCTGATATTGTTATCTTTGGTATTGGTAGACTTGTTGATGTTAAAAACTTTAAATTGGTTATAGAGTCGCTTGTGCATCTACCTAATCATTTTAAACTTTTACTCGCTGGTGAAGGACCCGATAAAGTTTTGTTAGAGGCACATGCTTCAGCATTAGGTTTATCTGAACGAATTAATTTTTATGGTAAAGCAAATCAACCTGAACAACTATACGGTTCTGTCAATATTTTTTGTCTTCCTTCAACTTATGAGCCGTTCGGGCAAGTTCTATTAGAGGCGGCTTTTTCGTCTCTTCCCATTATCGCCATTGACTCAGATCTTTCAGGTATCAATACTGCAACAAAAGAGGTGTTTAGTGGGTATAATGATCTTGTTTTTTTCGCTGATAATGACCCTTGTTCTTATGCTTTGCAGATAATTGAAGCCTCTAAAAAATTACCAGATGCTGATATTGTTGATAAATTCAAATCTGATTATTCTTGGTCAACTCTGAGAGATAATTTAATTTTACTTGGCAATAAATAATATGATTTTAGAGATGCTTTATGCCACTTGTGGTGAACGTATTTTTGAACTGTTAGACAATATTCCGGAACCTAATCCTCGATTGAAAATTTTAATTGTTCATCAAATTAACTCTCAAAATGAGAGTGTTGAACATTTTTTTAGTGAAAGAGATGATGTTCGATATTTTTCAATGTTTGAAAAGGGCGTTACTAAAAGTAGAAATTTTGCTCTAACACATGCAATTGGTGACATTGTTTTATTTTGTGATGATGATGTTGTATACACAAATTTTGTTGAGCAGTTAATCCAAATCTATGAAGTTAATCCATCTGTTAGTGGTGTAACTCTGAGTTATTCAACTCCTGCATTTGGTGTCTTGCCTAAATTTAAAAAAGTATCTTTTATTCATACTTTAAGCACTATATTGAGTATCGGGACTATTGAGGTTTCTGTGAGACTTTCTAGTGTTAGGAGTGCTGGAGCAACTTTTCCAGAGGATCTCGGTGCTGGAACTAAGTTTTTTTGTTGTGATGAACCAGTGTTTTTAAGTAAATTGATTAAATTTGGTTCCAAAATCATCTATTTTCCTTTAACTATTGGTCTACATCCCGATGTCTCTAGTGGTCTTGGCTTGAATAGCTATCCTGCTCTATTCTCTAGGTTAATAGCATTTAGATATATTTATGGTTACCTGTTTGGTACATTAGTTTTTTATGCTTTCTGCTTAAAAAACTTCCATAAGTTATCCCCTAGGTTATTATTTTTCTCCTTGTTTTCAATCTTTATATTTAACCCTCAATAGTGCAAGCGAGGTTTTATGTTATTTGACAGACCTTCAGATGAGCCCTTAGTTTCCATCATAATGCCTGGTTATAATAGTTCATCCTTTATTGAAGACTCGATTAGATCTGTTTTGAATCAAAGTTATTTGAATTGGGAGTTACTATTTGTTGATGATGGTTCTACAGACGGTACTTTAGAATTTGTTAAATCTTTTAATGATAAGAGGATCAAAGTATTTAGTCTAGGGTATAATTCAGGATCTCCTACCGAACCTAGAAATTTTGCTATTGCAGAAGCAAAAGGTAAATATATTGCTTTCCTTGATGCTGATGATACCTGGGAGCCCAATAAGCTGGATTTACAATTACATGCAATGACTACAAGCAATGTTTTAGCCTCACATGGTTATTACTATAGAGTACGTAATAGTACTATTATTGGTGTTGTTGAATCCCCTTCGTTAGTTACTTATAATATGATGTTGAAATCTAATAGAATAGGTAATTTAACAGGTATATATAATTGTCATGTTTTAGGTAAGTTTTATCAAAAAAATATTGGGCATGAAGATTTTGCTATGTGGCTTTCAATTTTATCTAAAACTAACTCCATCGGTGTTATGACTCCTATTGCAAAATATCAAGTTTCTGAATCTAGTATTTCATCCAATAAGTTTAAGGCTAGTATGTGGCACTACGAAATTCTTAGGAATGAAGCTGGGTTGTCATTTTTTAAAGCTTCCTTTTTTTATGTTTTTTACCTTTTTTATGCTGTTGCAAAACGGTTTTGATTTCAGGGTTATAAGTTAAATGAAAATAGCTATAGCGGGAACAGGGTATGTTGGTTTATCAAATGCAATGCTGTTAGCGCAGCATAATGAAATTATTGCTGTTGATATTATTGAAGAGAAAGTAGCTTTACTTAATAAAGGTGTATCACCCATTGTAGATACTGAGATAAGTAGTTTTTTAGCCAATAAATTACTAAATTTTACTGCTACATTGGATAAAGTCTTAGCTTATCAAGATGCTGAGTTTGTAATCATTGCTACGCCAACCGATTACGATCCTAAAACCAATTACTTTAATACATCTTCTGTTGAATCAGTGATTCAGGATGTATTGACGATAAACCCCAATGCTGTAATGGTGATAAAATCAACTGTGCCAGTGGGTTTTACCGTGAAGATTAAACAAAAGTATCATTGCGATAATATCTTTTTTTCGCCAGAGTTTTTGAGAGAGGGGAAAGCGCTCCATGATAATTTGCATCCATCACGGATTATTGTGGGGGAGCGTAGCGAACGTGCAGAAGTCTTTGCTAATTTATTAGTGCAAGGAGCGATAAAAAAAGATATTCAGGTATTATTTACCGATTCGACTGAAGCTGAAGCGGTAAAATTATTCTCAAATACCTACCTTGCTATGCGAGTTGCCTATTTTAATGAACTTGATACTTATGCAGAGACTCATGGCTTAAATTCAAAGCAAATTATTGAGGGAGTGTGTTTGGATCCGCGTATCGGTGACCATTACAATAACCCCTCTTTTGGTTATGGTGGCTATTGTTTACCTAAAGATACAAAACAATTACGGGCTAATTATGCCGATGTACCTAACAGCATTATTGGTGCGATTGTGGATTCTAATACGACGCGTAAAGACTTTATCGCTGAGTCCATTTTAAGTCGCGATCCTAAAGTAGTGGGTATTTATCGTCTTATCATGAAGTCGGGTTCTGATAATTTTCGTGCTTCGAGTATTCAAGGGATTATGAAGCGCTTAAAGGCTAAGGGCATAGAAGTCATTGTTTATGAACCTGTATTAAAAGAGGCTGAATTTTACCACTCCCGTGTGGTGACAGATCTAGCTGAATTTAAAGTTATGGCTGATGTTATTGTGTCGAATCGCATGGCTAAAGAGCTTGCGGATGTTGTTGGCAAAGTTTACACCCGTGATTTATTCGGTAGCGATTAATTTTGTTGAGTTAAGTGCTGAATTTAGGATGTAAAAATGAAATATTTAGTGACAGGTGCGGCAGGTTTTATTGGAGCGAAGGTTTGTGAAAGGTTGCTGAGTTGCGGCCACTCTGTTACTGGTATTGATAACTTAAATGACTATTATGATGTTTCTCTGAAATTAGCTCGGTTAGCACTTATCGTGAGTGATACTTCATTTACATTCATTAAGTTGGATATAGCGGACCGTGACCTTGTTTCGCGTTTATTTATTAATGAGCGTTTTGATCGGGTTATACATTTAGCGGCGCAGGCTGGTGTTCGTTATTCAATTGAAAATCCAATGGCCTATGCAGATAGTAACTTAGTGGGTCATCTTAGTATTTTAGAAGGGTGCCGACATACAAAAGTACAGCATTTAATTTATGCTTCATCCAGCTCAGTTTACGGCCTAAATGAAAAAACACCATTTTCAACCGCTGATTCTGTTGATCATCCTGTATCCCTATATGCGGCGACCAAAAAGTCTAATGAGCTAATGGCACATAGTTATTCGCACTTATACAATATGCCTACCACTGGCTTGCGATTTTTTACTGTGTATGGCCCTTGGGGGCGACCTGATATGGCGCCCTTTATTTTCACTAAGAAAATACTAGAAGGTCAACCAATTGATATTAATAATAACGGTGATATGTGGCGTGATTTTACCCATGTTGACGATATTGTTGAAGGGGTTATGCGTATCGCGGATGTGATACCTAGGCGTAATGACCATTGGAAGGTTGAAACTGGTACGCCCGCTGGCAGCTCTGCTCCTTATAAAGTGTATAATATCGGCCATGGAAGCCCGATTAATTTGATGGATTTTATTCAAGAGATTGAAAGGGCGTTAGGTAGGGAGGCCATTAAAAATTATAGAGAAATGCAGGCTGGTGATGTTTATAAAACCTATGCCGATACAGCGGACCTGTTCACTGCAACTGGCTATAAAGCTAAAGTTAGCGTTCGAGAAGGTGTTCAGAGTGTCGTTGATTGGTATCGTACTTACTACAAAGTGAGTTAACTTTGTTAGAGCTAATATAGATGTACACGCTTTTATGATGGCCGAATTTTTTAGATTCGGCTTTTTGTTTTTCTAACCTTTTACTTTTTGGGTTAGCGATATGTGAATACGCATTACCAGTGGAGCCTGCTTTATCGGTTCTGCCTTGGTCCTTATGCTGATTGGTCAAACGACGTTACAGACAGACCTGGGCATGATGTGCGTTATGCCATTGATGCGAGCAAGATCCATGGCAACCATTAGAGTCCTTCGATTCTGGGCTCCGAAAAACCGTCGAGTGGATAGTGGCTCGGTATTTTAACGCGCAAATTGAGTAATATTGGAGATTAACCTGTAAATATTGCTATAGGGGACTGGCAGTAATAGATACTTTAAGTAGTCTACTTGGTCTTGTTGTTTTTAACCTTATACCATCAGCTTGTTGGAAAACGAGAATATCATAGGGCATGATCTTGATAAGCTTGCTATTGTGCTCCCATGTCATGGTATCTAAACAGCAAAGTATTTGGATGATAGGGACGTAAGCTTTAGTTTTTTGCAGTTCATTTTTGGGGTTGTTTGAGGTTGCAATCTGTTCTTCGATAAATATGTCATCAAAGCTAAGCCTTTGCGTATGCGCTTTAAATGCGCCGCGTTTGGTCATGACATTGAAATCAATAACATTACTGCCTAATAATTGACTTGTTATTGAGGTTTCACCAGCAAAGCCGAATGGGCTATCTGTGGGTGTGAGTCGCTTATACTCAGTTGTATCTGTATTTCCTGATATCTTTTCTCCAGCTCCAAGGCTATTTATCTGTTTTGTCCCTTCATGACTCTTGATGCTGAGTTCAACACCATCGCCTTCCAGAATGACCAGTTGCCTGTCTATGCCAATAAATGAGGAAAAGGGGCCGTTGCTGCTAATACTTGCAATGCTGATCCGATAATCAAATTCAGTAAGTTCGGCATTGATGGGGGAAATGAGCAGCTGTTTTGTGCTTCCACCACCATTTTTCCATGGCGTTGATGGGCAATCTTGATAGCGGATCAGTTGTATGCTGTTATTCAAAATAACCTCTTTATTGGTTAAGAAGGTTTGTTTCGCCTTTTTTAGCTTCGCAACTTCTAAAGCATGGCTTTGCGATTGCAGAACATTTCAGCGTGACTTACGGATAACGGTACGGGTGCTTTGCTCTTACGGTCAGTGCAGCGTTCCGTTATCCATAATCTAAAACTGCAGCTGAGTGCTAGCTGCCAGATCTGCTTTATAGACCTTTCTTTTTCAACACATAATTTGCAGCAAGTTCGCCGGTGATCCGTTTGCCTTCAGTGTCTAACATGATCAACTGATTTTCACCGACCAAATATTGTGTACCATCTTCTAGGGTGATTTTCTGGCCCAGTTCGTCCCATGTTATTTTACCTATTAGTTTTAAAATCTTTTCATCTTTACCTAAATAAACTGTTTCTTGAACAAAGCTATTATCAGCTTGCAAAGTGATTAGGGTTTGCATTCCTTCACAACTGGCGCAAGGCAATACGCCTTCATAACTACCTGCCCAATCGAGAGAGTTCTGGCTGGTATCACCTACTGGGACGGATTTTGCCGCTTCTGTTTGAGCTTGGGCTGTATTGACTGCCGTTTCTTCTTTTGGGGCTTCTGAGCAAGCCGTGGTGAATAAAGCCAGTAGTGCGATGTAACATAGTGTTTTTTTCATAGTAGCTCCAATAGAAATTTGGGGAATTATGCATTAAGTGCACTCATCATACCCGCCAATACTAGGTTAGGCTAATTTTTGCCATTTCTATTTTTATAACAATAACTTAAGTTGTTTTTGTGTGGGTTTTAAGTGGCCAGTATGTTAGTTGTTAGTCCTAAGCGGTAATCAACGGGACGATAATTTATCCTTTGAAACTAGTCACTTTCAAGATTGAATCTATACTAAAACGTAACTATTCATCGTAAACGGTGGTTTTGTGGCGTTATTTAAGAAAAGTGCTGATGTTATCGAAGATACATCCCATAAGCCTAAACAAGGCATTTGGAAGGTGGCCATTATTGATGATGAACCTGGGATCCATGATGTCACTCGATTTGCGTTAAAAAATCTGACCTTAGATAATCGAGTCTTGCAGTTCTACTCCTGTTACAGCGCTGCTGAAGGTTTAACATTATTTCAAACTGAATCAGATATTGCCTTGGCCTTTATTGATGTCGTCATGGAAACCGATCATGCAGGCTTAGAGCTAGTACAAAAAATTCGCACTGAATTAAATAACCACAGTACCCGCATCATTTTACGTACGGGTCAGCCGGGGCAAGCACCTGAAGAGCAAGTTATTCGGGATTTTGACATTAACGATTATAAAGCTAAAACAGAGCTCACCGCGGCTCGGCTTAAGTCTTGTGTGTACACCTCATTGCGCTCCTATCGCGATATAAAAATTATCGAGCAAAGCCAAAAGGGGATGGAGAAAGTGATTGCTGCTTCCACCTCTGTACTTAAGAGCCATACATTGCATAACTTTGGTAGTGCAGTGCTCGAACAGACCTTGCAACTGCTCAATCTTGAAAGCTCGGCTCTTTATCTCACGAGTTATCATCAAGACCTTTACCTCGATACTCAAATGAATCTGCTGGCCGCCACGGGAGATATGATCAGTTACTTTGAAGGTGGAAGCGTTGAGACTCTGCCTGGGGATGTGCGGGAACATATTATTGAAGCGATAGCGCTAAAAACCTCGCTGATCCGTGACAATATTTATGTTGGATTTTATGAGCTTAGTGGCCATGTCACCAGTATTCTCTATTTACAACACAACACTAAGTTAACGGATTTTCAAGTCAGCATTCTTGAGCTATTTGCAGCAAATGTAAGCTTAACCTTTGAGAACTTGTCGGGCCGCGAAAATGTGCAGCAGACACAAAGGGAGCTAATTTTAATCATAGGAGATGCCATTGAGCAGCGCAGTAAGGAGACTGGAGCCCATGTGCGCCGCGTAGCGCGCATGACAGAAATGCTCGCGATTGCCATTGGTATGAAGGCAGACTTTATCGAAACTATTCGTTATGCGGCGCCTCTTCATGATGTAGGCAAAATCGGTATCCCTGAGAGTATTTTACATAAGCCCGGCAAACTCGACGCCGAGGAATGGGCGATTATGCAAACCCACGCAGAGAAGGGTTATAACCTGTTGGTTGGTTCAAATCGTATCATTGCCAAAATGGGCGCTAGAATTGCTTATACTCACCATGAACGTTGGGATGGGCAAGGTTATCCCCGTGGGCTATCGCAGGAAGACATTCCTATTGAAGGTCGCCTGATGGCGATTATTGATGTGATTGATGCTTTGCTTTCCAAGCGAAGTTACAAAGAGGCATGGTCTGTTGAGGCGGTGCGCGAGTACATCTTAGCACAATCGGGTAAACAGTTTGATCCCATGTTATGTGAAGCTAGCCTTGATTTGTTAGATGTGTTTGCCTCCCTACATATTCATATTCCGGACGAGCCGCTATGACCCGAATGCTTGATCGAATTTTATTTGATGTCAGTAAGTCTCAGGTTATTGATGAGGGTGATCTCATTCAAGCATCACAACTTATCGTGAGCTCAATTTGTAAGGGATTACTGATCTCTCGGGCGGGCATTTGGTTGTTGAGTCCGGATAATCAGAGCATCACTTGTTATTATTCACTCGACAATCAGCAACCACAAGAAGCGTTAGTGCTCACTCGCGCGCAGTTTCCCCATTACTTTAGCCTGCTCGACAATGAGCGCACAATTGTCGCCAATAAGGCGCAAACGGATCCCGCCACTAAAGAATTTGTCGAAACCTATCTTAAACCGAATCAGATCAGCTCTTTGTTGGATAGTCCTATTCGTCACCACGGCAAAATGGTGGGGATTATTTGTTCTGAACATCAGGGCGAGGCTAGGGAATGGACTCGGGATGAGAAGGCTTTTGCCTCGGCACTCGCCGACCTTTTTGGTCGAGCCATGAGTGCTAAAGAGATTATTGAATATCAACAACAGCTCAAGCTCATTAATACCGATCTTGAGCATCAAGTTGAGCTGCGTACCGCAGAGCTTGAAACGGCATTATCGACTTTAAAATCAACCCAAAAGCACTTAATTGAAAATGAAAAAATGGCGGCCTTAGGCAGCTTAGTTGCTGGTGTTGCCCATGAAGTGAACACCCCCCTTGGCATAGCTGTCACATCCGTGACCCATTGTTTGGATGAGTTATCCCTATTGAAAGGACTCTTTGAGAAAAACGAGCTCGATGAGGATAAATTTGTCAGCTTTATCAATACTATGCAGGATGGTTTATGCTTAATTGAGCGTAATCTTTCCCGTGCTGCAGAACTGGTGCATAACTTCAAGCGCACTGCTGCAGACCAATCGATACTGGAACGCGAGCGCTTTAATCTGAAGAATTATATTTTTCAGATATTTAGTTCATTAAAACCCTTGATGCGTAAGAAAAATATTACTTTAAAAGTTGAACTTGACGATAATATTTTTATTGATTCTTATCCTGGTGCGATCGCACAAATTTTCACTAACTTAGTCGCTAACAGTTTTCGCCATGCTTTTCCCGATGATTTTGTCGGTGATAAGCAAATTGTGATAGTAGTTGAAAAAATGGCTTCGCAGATCAAGATGATTTATGAAGATAATGGCGTAGGCATGTCCGATGAAGTGAAAGCCAAAGCATTTGAGCCTTTTTTCACCACCGCAAGGCAGAGTGGCGGAACAGGTTTGGGAATGTCGATTATTTATAATCTGATCACCCAAAAACTGAATGGTAATGTGTCACTCTTCTCTGCGCCTAATCAGGGGTTACGTATTGAGATGCTGATCCCTGAAAGTAGTAAGGGTTGAGATAGGTTAGTGTCTTCTTATATGTTACATAAAGTAAAAGACGAATTTAAATCTTACTGAACCAAAATGGTATTTAGCTTTTGCGGTTTAATATTCTGTAGCGTTGTTTTTCTTGCATTAACAGCCAACAGCCCTGTTATCCATTCTTCCTGCTCGCGACATTTTGTATGCTACAATCTTGGCACTTCAACATGGCTTATCAATCCTAAATATTTCAATGAGAAAAGGCATTTTACTGGCGGGCGGTACTGGCTCGCGTCTTTATCCTATGACACAGGTTGTCTGTAAGCAATTACTGCCCATTTATGATAAACCAATGATTTATTACCCTTTGGTCACTCTTATGCAAGCTGAGATTCGGGATATATTGATCCTTTTTATACCCTACTATTTCGCTGTTTCGCGAATGACTCTATAAGCAGGTATTGGATGAAATATAGCGAAACAGAATTAGCCGAAGTATTGGTGTTTGAACCCCAAGTATTTGGTGATAAGCGTGGTTTTTTTAAGGAAACGTTCAGGCAATCCTATTTTGATGCTTGTTTTACTGCAAGAGGACTTGAGCCTCCCGTATTTGTGCAGGAAAACCAGAGTCGTTCGCAATACAATGTACTACGTGGATTGCATTTTCAACAGCGTAAGCCACAAGGTAAATTGGTGCGGGTCTGTGCTGGGAGCATTTTTGATGTTGCTGTTGATATACGGGCCGACTCGGCCACCTATGGAAAATGGGTTGGGCGAGTGCTATCGGCAGAGAATCATCTGCAAATGTGGATCCCACCAGGCTTTGCGCACGGTTTTTATGTCCTCAGTGATTATGCTGATGTTATTTATCAATGTACCCAATATTATGATCCTGAAGATGAAAGCGTTTTAGCTTGGAACAGTGCTGAGTTTGCCATTGATTGGCCATTAATTGCCGCACCGATTTTATCCACCAGAGATAGCATCGCCAGTACACCCTCATAAAGCCAATCACTGCTTGTATTAAAAGGAACGACAATGAGTTTATTATTTTCGCCTTTAACCTTAGGTCTACTCGAGTTAGCCAACCGCATTATCATCGCGCCTATGTGTCAGTATTCAGCAGAAAACGGCCAAGCAACCGATTGGCATACGATTCATTTAGGGAGCATGGCGTTATCGGGTGCGGGAATGCTCATTTTAGAGGCTACCGCTGTTCTGCCCAATGGCCGAATTTCCTATGCAGATTTAGGCCTATGGGATGACAAAACGGAGGCTGCTTTAGATAAAACCCTCAAATCTATTCGCAAGTATTCAAGTATGCCAATGGCGATACAACTCGCCCATGCGGGGCGTAAAGCATCAACTCGAAAACCTTGGGAAGGTGGCGGCACTATTGCACCCGATGAACATAATGGTTGGCAGACGATAGCGCCTTCCGCGCAGGCTTTTAGCGAAGGCACAGCATTACCGAGTGCAATGACATTGGATGAAATTGATGAGCTTATATTGGCATTTGTCAGTTCGGCGCAACGTGCCGAACGATTAGGGCTTGATGCGATTGAACTCCATGCTGCTCACGGTTATTTACTTCATCAATTTTTATCCCCATTATCGAATCAACGCATTGACCAATATGGTGGCAGTTTAGAAAATCGTTTGAGTTTATTGTTGGCCGTGTTCGATGCAATTAAAACAGTGATATCGCCTAAGATGGCACTCGGTGTGCGGATTTCGGCAACCGATTGGGTTGATGGCGGTTGGGATTTAACCCAAAGCCTAGTATTGGCAAAAGCATTAGAGGCCCGAGGCTGTGATTTTATCCATGTGAGTACAGGTGGATTAAGTCCATTACAACAAATTCCTGTTGCAGAACACTTTCAAGTGCCTTTTGCCGAAGCCATTAAAGCTGAGGTAAACACACCTGTGATTGCCGTGGGATTAATTACGGATGCCAATAAAGCAGAAACGATTCTGGCACACGGGCAGGCTGATGCTATTGCACTTGCTCGCACTATGCTCTATGACCCACATTGGCCTTGGCATGCGGCAGCAATATTAGGTGCAACTGTGAAAGCGCCGCCACAGTACTTACGTTCATCGCCACATGGGATTAAATCGCCAATAAAGTAGTGAGCTAATTTTGCAGTGCAAATTTTACTATTGTAAGTTAGTCCTAATGGCAGAAAACAAAACGGGCAAGAATTATCTTGCCCGTTTTGAGGTTTTACTGCGTACTAATTATTTAATGGGATCAACACTGGGTCTGGTATACCAAGGCGCACGTGCATCAGTCACATCGAACAAGTTATACTTACGGCCAAGCATTTGACCGCCGTCGCGGGTCAACGGCATCCATGATAGGAAAGCACGACTATGGGTAGACTTAACCGTCATTAGATCGAATGGGATTGAAATATAGAATCCCTTGGTAAAGCTTCCCTCACCGTATTCATCTGCCGATAGATTAGTTTTAGTCGCAAATGCGCCGACGATAACACCACTATCAAACTGTTTAGAGAAATCAACCGTCACGCCTTTATCTTCGGTGAGATATTGTCCAGCACTGACTCTGAGTAAGGTATTAGGAAACCACTCAGGTTGGTAATAAGCCGTTGCATGTCCAGTCACTACGCCAGTCTGAACTCGATAGGCACGATTGGTCAGCGGGTCAAATTGATTTTCATCCTTAAAGAACCCAAACATGCTATCGGGATCTCGCTGTTTAGCATAGTTAACATCGAACCCAAAGGCCCACTGACTATTAAGTGGGCGATATAGAAACTCAGTACCAACACCGCCATACATCATCTCTAAATAGCCACCATAGGCTTGATAGGAAATATTATCGCTAAGATTGTCCATCCAAGTGAGTTGCAGGTTATTAACTCTCACTGGGTTATCGTGAACATATTGACGGATTAAGGTTCTTACGCGTTTTAAGTCGGTGCCGTCTGGTGGCACGTCATATAAAAACTTATCGTAGTTATCGTATAAATTAAGGTAGAGAGAACCGCCAAATTCGAAGTTATCGGTAAATCGATAGTTGGCACTACCTGTAACACCGATATTAAACATGTAGAAGCTTTCTGAACCACCGAAGGATTGCACCATAGTCGGTGAAATATCAAAGCCAAGCTTGTCTAACCAATTTTTGTCTGAGTGTGTGACTAGTTGGCCTTGAGGTAATGAAGGGACACTGACTTGACTTGCGTCTGTAATCTTCGCATTCAGATAGCCAAAACTTGCTACTTGCGCAAATTTTTCCGCATCAATACGAGTTTCGGTAATTGGCTGGCTATAGTGAGTTTCAATCAAGCGATACTCTTTGATTCGAGTTAGATCGCTACTGTTGGCGAGTATGGTTGCCGCCCTTTGATGGGCTTCATTTCTATCTCGAAACTTAGTTTGCTCACCAACGACAGTGATGCTGTCAGAGTCGAGGTAAATTTTAGGATTGTTATAGCCTGCAATGGATTGTAGATCCTGTGCTACTTTCGACCAGTTAATTGCTGTTTCTAACATGCCCTCTTGTGGCTGCATTAAATGAACGTCAGCGATTTCTGTTGCGGTATCTAAGGTGGCGCTGGCTATTGCAGGCGTTTGTTCAGAAGAATTAACACTATCTAATGGCGTATTGGTTGTTTGCACATGTGTTAACGGTGCCGCAGGAATTGGCTTATATTTCGCTGCAGCAGGATCGCGTTTAATCTGTGTTAACTCATTAAAATTCGTTTGTAGGCTAAAACCAAGCGTCCAAGTGTTTCCGCGCTCATAGCTTAAATGCAGATCTCCCCAATCTCCGAACCGATATAATAGGCCATAGTTAAATTTGCTGTCCTGTGGCATAGCAATACCGCCGCGAACAACAGGAAAATCGGATTGGTAGTCGTTACCATCGTACTCGACTTTGACGCGTAGTGGGTCCCAAGGCGTTTGATATTCGACACCGCCGAAGAGGGCCGCGCAACCTTTAAACCAACGTTGATAATCAACTGTGCCGCCTGTACCACCTACGGAAGTATCTCGATCACAGTTATAGTTGAGATCTTTTTTATCCGATGTCAGGTTGCCGCTATTACCGATATATCCCCAGCCAATACCTAAGGTGAAATCTAACGGCCCAACTCGTTTAGTCGCCGCAATAAACTCAGCATCGAATAATCCGGTGCCACCAAAGTCGCGGACACCAATCGAGGTTTCTGGTAGCCAGTTGCTTTCTTCAAGTAGACGGACTTTAAAGTCTATGCCCTTATCCGTGTATTTTGTGTTTCCACTAAAACTGGGGTCGCTACTATAGAGTAAGTCTTGTACTTGGGTATAACGAACTGTGGTTTCAAACCAAGGGAAAAGTTGTACAGAGGCCGTAAAGTGTTGGTATTCGTCGTTATAGTTAGTGGCAAAATTAAACTCGCCTTCAGGTGCCATACGCCCCGTTGGCATCTGCATTAAACCAACACCGCCAAAATCTGATTGCGAGGCTAAGAGTGTGGGATAGCTAAATTCATCGGCAGTCGCATGTAATAGTGGCAAAAGTGCCAAAGATAGTGCGGATAGACGACCTAAAGAATGGAGAGAGTTTTTCATTACAGAGCCCGATTCCTGAGTAATTCAATCATGTTTTCATTCAAACTCGTGTCGTCACCAAAGCCGCTTGAAAACTCAACGTAAAGTGTTGACCCAGGTGCAATATCCTGAGTCTGATGGTTCCAATAGGCGATAGGTTGTTTTATTGCCTGTCCATCGGGTTGAATTATCCATATAAAACTAGTCTCAGCATTATCTAGTATGCCTGCTTGCTTAAGGTAATCTTTGCTACTTAGTTTATTCTGCCATGTAAAACTCCCCGTTTGAGCCACTGCACCAAGTACGGTGATGGTTGTTGGGCGAGGCGGTAAAACTAATAGAAAACGACCATTAATCAGCGCATTATACGAATCATTAATTCGAATAACATCAACATCCAGTGGTTGTATTACACGTTGTCCAAGTTTTAAGTTGCGAATGAATTGTGCAAGTTTAGCTAGCTTGGCGATGTAAGCACTGTCGTCTTTAGCTTCGCCCATTTTGGATAGTAGGGTTAAGACTTGCTGGCGTTTAGTCTCTAATACGGCGGCATTCTCAATATCGAGTAATGCTGCACCTAACCAATAAATAGGCACGACTTCATTTTGATTGGTTTTATTATATTTTGGAAGTTGGACTAATCCATCTTGTACTATTTGCTCAATTCGCACAGCTGTAGGATAGTTCAGTTGAACCTGAGCATCTTGATTTGTTGATGTGCTGATGAATAGCTGAGTTTCAGCCTGAACAGTTGTCGTTAATACTGAACTAAGTACAAGTGCCAATGGCGCTATGTAATATCTCATAATGGTTCCACTAGGATGCAAATGGCTTAAGTAAAGTGATATCAATAAAAGGTAGATTTGGTGCTATCTTCTGGCGACTTTTAATGACGTGTCCATTATCCGGCTTTAACCAAAATTCATTTTGATACTGGATATTCAGGCCTTCCACTGATACTCGCTCACTGTAATGCAGTGCTTGAGTTGGCGTATCGTTGATGAGTATCTCTTCCTCGGCAATAAAAGCAAACTGCGAGTTAATCTTATATCCATAATGGTATCCTGGCTGCCAATCAATAGTTCGAGTCCAAGTTTTAGGGGTACTGCTTAAATGCAAACCTAAGAGAATAGGATCGGGTTCAGAGCTTTCTATTGCGGCTAAATTGCCAGTAAGTAGACTTTGAGTTTTTACTAAACGTCCGTTCACTGTCACTAACATAGCGTTATCCGCGGAGAGCCATTTTAGCTCAATTACTTCTGGTACGGGTCTGACTGGAGTGAGAGTTTGTTTCGGTTCCGCAAAGGCTAAAACAACAAATGCTTGGGGTGTGTCATCAATCTTGACATAAATGCTGGCATAGGGATTGGCTTTCACTTGCTCGGTTGTGAGCTTAATATCGCTATCTCCAATGAAAGCCAATTTTATCGTATCGTTGAGGGCGCTAATTCGTTGACTACAGCCAGAAATTCCCATTAATGCAATGGAGGCTGTGAGTAGTGATAGTAGTTTTTTATTTATACGCATCCGAGTTGCTTATTCTCAATAGTCATAAATATCAAATGTAGAGAGAGGTGAGTCTTATTTCAAGAAATGGAGCAATTCCTACTCTCTAGAGAAACAAAAAAAACAACCGCCAGTAGGCGGTTGTTTGATAGCTATATCAGACTGATTAGTTGCCAGTACCAGTGGTAGTGTTAGTACCTGTACTCGTGATTGGGTTGCCATCAGAGCTGTTAGAGATTGCAATAGCACCGGCAATAGCCGCACCAGCAGCAACAGAACCAGCAACGATTAAACCAGTGCTGTTAGCCGCTGCGTTAGTGCCTGCTGCTTCGCCTTCTACTGCATTTGCAGCCATAGAGCTGAATGCTGTGATTGCAACGATAAGTGCTAGTGAAGTTTTTTTCATCGTGATTCCCTTTTTGAAAAAATGTGCATGATTTTTTGATAATCTAGTACAGCATAGTAAGCGATGCAAACAAAATTATCAATGTTAAATCCATCTTCTTCCTCATGCGAAAGTTTGAATTTCGGCACTAATATTATCCATTTTGCATGATTTTTAGTGAAGAAACTGATTAAGTCGTTAGCTTATTTTAAGCAAAAGAAATCTTTAAGTTCATCGATTTTTTCCATGGCATCTTTATAGCCTAAGTCGATTAAAGCGCTGGTATACGTTTTTTCGAAGAGTAGGTAGGACACAATACTTGAGTCTGATTGCCTGTCTATACCGATGAAGCCGAGTAAGGTTTTAACGGCCCATGGCATGTCATCATAGAAGCGGGCAGCAATTTTGCTGAGATCTTCGCTAGGTTTGATGACTAGGGCCTTAATCGGATGCAAGGCGAGTTTGTTACGGCTTGACTCAGGAATCAGGCTTAAAGTGTTATTGATCCTTTCTAGTCTCTCAAGGTCGCTATTTAAGGTATCTGAAAAGATGGTATCGAGCAGATGACCCGCTATGGTTGCTGTTTTTGGGTGATATTCTAGTTCCATCGGAAAGTGCTTGTGCGGGCTCTCTAAGTTAATGACTAAGAGTTTTTCTGCGCCTAAATGAATAGGGCTTGAGAGCGGTGCTAGCTGATGGACTGAACCATCACCATAATAGGCTTGGTTGAGTTTTATGGATGGAAATACCATAGGGATTGCTGAACTGGCGAGTAGGTGCTCGGTATTGAGCATGATACGTTCGCCACTGCGACGGGCACGGGTCCAGTTTTCGATTTCTTTCGCGGCTTGGAAAAAGGTCACTGAGCGAGAGTTATTATAACAAGAGGCATCCACACTCAGTGCCGTCAGTGAGCCATTACGGATATTACGGTCGATACGTTTAAAGTCGATAAGCTCATTGAGTAAGCCTCTTAGCGGATCATTATCGAGCAGACTGCCTGCATCGGTATTGACCTTATCATCTTGCATGCCTTTGAGGGCCATTTTCGTTAGATGGCTGAGAACGCCTGTGATCGAAGCTCGGTAGACTTTTCGAGTTTCAAAATGACGCCAAACCCATTCGAGTTTTCTGACGCCAAGGTGAAAGCAAGAGGCATGGGTCGCGATAGCGGTGCCATTGATGGCACCCGCAGAGGTTCCGCAAATAATTTTAAAGGGAATACCATGATTGCGTGGATAAAGCTGGACCAGTGCTTTTAACACGCCGACTTGGTAGGCCGCCCTAGCGCCGCCACCGCCTAAGACTAATGCAGTTGATGTAGGCAATCTTCAGACTCAATTTATTGTTTTAATAGTTTTATTAAAGCAACGCCCCCCTATAAAAAGCAAGTCGGTAGACTCAATTAGTTGTAAATTTCGATTTATCGTTTATTCGATTGTTGGAACATTTCGCTTTAGACAATTACTCCGCAGTAACCTTAGTCGTTTTGCTGAGGCCAAAGCAATGCTCCGATGTTGGAAACTCACCCGTCCTCACTTCTTGGGCATATTGGGCGCAGGCCTTAGTGATCAATGGTCCTAAGTCGATATAGCGTTTAGCAAATTTAGGCGTGTAGTCAGAAAATAAGCCTAAGATATCCTCAGTCACGAGCACTTGACCATCGCAGGCGGGTGAGGCGCCAATGCCTATGACTGGGATTGAGACTCCTGCCGTCACTGTGCGCGCCGCGAGCTCGGATGTGCCTTCAATCAGTATGCTAAAAGCGCCTGCTTGCTCAAAGTCTTTCGCTAAACTAACGAGGGCTTCGATGGCGGCAGCATCTCTTGCTTGGGTTTTAAATCCACCCAATTGATTCACGTGTTGCGGCATTAATCCTATGTGTGGCATTACAGGGATCCCTCGCTGGGTTAAAAAACGAGTGGTGTCGAGCATCTCTGCGCCACCCTCGAGTTTTACCGCCTGCGCGCCTGTGCGTATTAATACTTGGCTGGCATGTTTGAAGGCTTGCTGAGGCGATTCTTGATAACTCCCAAAGGGCATATCGATAATAACGCAGGCATGTGCTGCGCCGCGAGTGACAGCAAGACCATGATTAATCATCATTTCCAAGGTGACCCCGAGTGTAGAGTCTTGCCCATAAACCACCATGCCGACGGAGTCGCCGACGATAATCATATCCACATGGGGATCGATAAGTTCCGCCATCGGTTTTTCATAGGCGGTGAGAGCAACTATGGGGGTTTTACCTTTCATTTTTTGTAATGTAACGGGCGTTACGCGATTTTTATCCATGTGGATACTCATGTCATCTCCAATTTATTCAGTCTGATATGACATGTTAGCGTTTGCTGCTTTGGCTTGAGCTCGATAGATTGACTTAATGTCTAGATAAAAAGACACTTATTTACAAAAGGTGCTTCTAAACAAAGAGGCGCTTCTATACGGAAGAGGCTCGATAATACGAAAAGAAGCTTCGATATAAAAATCACCTTGGGCGATAACACCTTGAATCAAGTCACTGACACGCATTTATCCCAGCAGCATATTACTCAGCACACGCAGGTCGCGCCTTCACGTTTAGCCGCCGCAGGGCTAAGTGCCTCCATCATGTTGCTTAAGCGAACACTCAAGCCGTTTGAACATGTGCAGCGCCATAGTCATTCTTGGGGACAGGTCATTTATGCCAGTCAAGGTGTGTTGAGTGTGATCACGCCTGCTGGGCGTTACATTGTGCCGCCTGAGCAAGCGGTGTGGGTGCCTCCCTTTGTCGATCATGAGGTTATCGCGCTAGGTCAGGTGCAATTGAGTAGTCTGTATTTGGATGAAACCCGGATAGGCGGGTTTCCACCCGACTGTACTTGTTTGAGTGTGAAGCCTGTTTTGCAGTTATTACTGCAAGAGGCTAATGCCTTAGTGAAGAGTGAGGCTGGGCTAATTGATCCCGATTTTAAGGATAGCGTCATGCGGCTCTTGCTGGTGATCCGTGACTTTATGGTACTCGCCCCTAAGGTCGCCTTGGATTTACCTTATCCTAGGGATAAAAAATTACTGCGCATTACCGAGGCTTTGCTTGCCAATCCAAGTGAGCAACGTACTTTGGTGGATTGGCAGCGGGAGGTCGGTGCCTCGGCCCGCACGTTAGCGAGATTATTTAAACAGCAAACAGGGCTGAGTTATAGCCAATGGTTGCAAAGGCTTAGATTGCAGGTGGCGATTCAAATGCTCAGCCGAGGTGAATCTGTGCTCACTACAGCGTTATCCTTAGGTTATGCCTCGGGTTCAGCCTTTGGTTATATGTTTAGGCAGTTGATGGGCGTCGCTCCGAGTCAGTACCTGTTAGCGCAAAATACCTTGCCCAAAATACAGCGGTAAACAGCCGCATATAAAAAGTCATGTTGCGAGCCAATGTGAACGATGAAGGTCAATAAAAAGTCCAATAAAAAACGCACTTAAGCTGGGCTCAAGTGCGTTTCGTTTTTGATCTTCAGCTTGTCTACATTTCGCGTTGAGGCTTAGCCTTTAACTGCGTTTTTCAGGAAGTCGAGCAGTTGATCGAATGGAATATCTTGTTTTTCACCGGTACGGCGGTTTTTGTATTCAAATACGCCAGCATCGATATTGCGATCGCCAATCACCACAGTGTGTGGGATACCAATCAGTTCCATATCGGCGAACATCACGCCTGGACGCTCTTTACGATCATCCAATAACACTTCGATACCCGCTTCGTTTAAGTCTTTGTATAACTGCTCGGCGATATCGGTTACGCGGTGCGACTTGTGCATGTTCATAGGCAGAATGCCTACGCTAAATGGCGCAATCGCTTCTGGCCAAATGATGCCACGGTCATCGAAGTTTTGTTCGATGGCTGCTGCCACAATACGGCTCACGCCGACACCGTAACAACCCATCAGTAGCACCTGTGACTTGCCATTTTCGTCAAGTACAGTCGCGTTCATCGATTTAGAATAGTTAGTGCCCAGTTGGAAAATATGGCCCACTTCGATACCGCGTGCCATAGCATAAGTGCCTGAACCATCAGGTGTTGGCTCGCCTTCGACTACGTTACGGATGTCGGCAACTTGCGCTGTCGGCAGATCGCGTTCCCAGTTGATACCAAAATAATGTTTATCATCAACGTTAGCACCGGCGGCAAAATCGCTCATTACGCTAACACTGTGATCGATAACGATAGGGATTTTAAGGCCGATAGGGCCAAGTGAACCTGGACCTGCGCCAATGGCGTCACGGATCAGCGCTTCTGGCGCCATTTCCAATGGTGATGCGACTAAGTCTAACTTGTCAGCCTTGACTTCGTTGAGTTCATGGTCGCCACGAACAATCAGTGCCACTAAAGGCGTCGCTTCTGTCGCACCCATTACGATCAAGGTTTTGACCGTTTTGGTGATATCCAAACCAAACTGCTCAACTAATTCCGCAATGGTCTTCGCATTTGGGGTATCGACTAAACGCAATGCTTCAGTGGCTGCGCCGCGTGGTTCGGTTGGCATAGGTGATTCGGCTTTCTCAATGTTAGCCGCATAATCGCTGCCCGTTGAGTAAGCAATTAAATCTTCACCGCTTTGTGCTAGAACATGGAACTCGTGTGACATGCTGCCACCGATTGAACCCGTATCAGCTAAAACTGGGCGGAAAGCTAAGCCCATGCGCGATAGAATGTTGCTATAGGCTGTGTACATAGCCTCATAGGTTTCATTCATGGTATCGACGTCAAGGTGGAAAGAGTAGGCGTCTTTCATCAAGAATTCGCGTGAGCGCATCATGCCAAAACGTGGACGAACTTCGTCACGGAATTTGGTTTGAATTTGGTAAAGGTTCAGCGGTAATTGCTTATATGAGCTGACTTCTTTACGAATGAGATCTGTGATCACTTCTTCGTGGGTTGGCCCCAGTACGAAGTCGCGATTGTGACGATCTTTAAAGCGTAACAGCTCGGGACCAAACTTTTCCCAACGACCCGTTTCTACCCACAAGTCTGCCGGTTGCACCATAGGCATTAGAATTTCAATTGCACCGGCTTTGTTCATTTCTTCACGAACAATGGCTTCGACTTTGCGCAGTACACGTAAGCCCGTGGGGAGGTAGCTATAAAGGCCCGACGCATTACGACGGATCATGCCCGCACGTAACATTAATTGATGACTAATGACCTCTGCGTTGGCAGGAGTTTCTTTCTGTGTTGATAGCAGGTACTTGCTGACGCGCATTACCGATGTCCAAATTTGAGTTGAATGGTCGCCATTTTATCACCTGCTTTGGTGATGTCACCTAGGGATTTAGGTTAAATTCAACTAGCTGGGAGATAAATAGCATTTTTTGATGCTGGATAACGGATAACGGATAACGGATAACGGATAACGGATAACGGATAACGGATAACGGATAACGGATAACGGATAACGCAAGGAAGAGCGCTGCGCTATTATAGAGTGACTTCGTCACTGCTAGTATCAAGATAATCCTTACTGCTTACTTATCCCGTCTATCACCAATCACTTTGGCGGGGTTGCCTGCCACTATCGCCCAGTCGGGCACATCTTTCGTCACTATGCTGCCCATACCCACCACAGCGTGATCGCCAATGGTCACACCATCGACTATGCCTGCCTGAGCGCCAATCCACACATCTTGGCCAATAACAATGCCTTTGGAGTTGGCGGCTTGTTGATATATGGGCGTATCTGGCGCCATGCCATGGTTAAAGGCGTAAAGGGTGACATTATTGGCGATGCGGGTTTGATTGCCTATCTGAATCCCGACCCTGCCGCCATCGAAGGAGCAGCCATGATTAATCGCCACTTCGTCCCCTAGTCTGATAGGCCCATGTAAGAAACAGTCGGCGGCGATCATGCAGCGATTACCCATGCGGATATCACGATTGGGTTCGGCGAATAACTGCGCCTCGGGGGCGATAAAACAGTGCTCGCCGATAGTTACCGTTTCGAGGGCACAAAGTTTTGCTTGAATATCGTCTTGCCAAGGTTTGGCCCAGATTAAATGTTTCTCTTTTAAAGAAAAATACAGCCACGGCATCCAAGAGAGCCGCTTTTTATGCTGGCTTTGATAATCAGGTTTTGATGTAGGCGTTGGCGCGGACATTTAGCCACATTTCCCCGGTTTGAGTTCCAATACCAAGATGTATTCTTGGTCATTGTCATCGACCGCCATTTGCCAGAACACATCTAAATCATAGAGGGCGACTTGATATAACTTAGGATCGTCCTTGGCTTTTTTGTAGGCGGGGCGCGGATCTTGCCCCAGCACACCGCGGATAAGCAGAGCTAAATCTGTGTAGGTTTCCTGCAGGGCGTAACGCTCAATCTGTGTCTTGGCATGGTCAGAATACACCACTGAAATCAGTTTAGGCGCGTCTTGGGCAATGCCACCCACAGCATCGGTAATAGAATCTGAGAAAGGAATGTATGGCTTAATATCAATAATCGGCGTGCCATCAAGCAGATCCATACCGGAAATTTCGAGGCACACTTTGCCCTTGCGCTGTACTACGCCGTGCAGTTTCACCACAGATTGGCCTATACCATTGGGGCGAAAAGTGGAGCGAGTGGCGAACACGCCGAGTTTTTCATTGCCGCCTAAACGCGGCGGGCGCACTGTGGTTTTCCAACCTTGGGCAAGATTCTCATGGAAGCAAAACAGTAACCAGAGATGTGAATATTGCTCTATGCCACGCACCGCATCGATATGATTCACATGGGGTTCGAGTTCGACATAACCGCGCGCTTCAACAAGTCCGGGTTGTCTTGGAATGCCAAATTTTTGTTTATAGGGCGTGCGGCATGTTGCCACTGCGATAATTTGGTTGGTAAATGTCATGCAAAAAATTACCTAAAGGGTAAGTATAACAACCGCCTAAGCTCATTATTCTAAGCTAATCATTAAGGCCCATCTTTGTGTGCTAATAATGCAGCATTGGTCATGAAGCGTTAGCCATTAAGCGGTTTATAGGGGCAATCTTAGAACACTATAGGATCACGCCGCGAGCAGTATGCTTAATATGCGTGAGGCTTACTCTGTTGTAGCCGTTTTTACTGCTTGACCAACGCATAGTGCGCGGCTGATACAACCTTGGGCAGCTTCTTCAAATATGACACATTGCTTGATGATAATGCCGTTAGCTCCTTTATCTGCCGCATTGCGACGGGCTTCGGTTCTGGCATCGGCAAGTGACGCGGGCGCGCCGTTGGTATCGGCCTGACAGGACTCACCTTCGACCAATCCTTTTAACTCATAATGACCTTTAGGCAAGGTATCACCTTCATAAAGGATGACATCGGATGCCTTGAAATAGTCATTAATCGCCTCACTGTCCAAATTACTGTTAAAACTGTAGTCGCTTGCACAGGCACTGAGCAGGAGCACTAATGCACTTGAGAGGATAATTTTCATGGTTTGACCTGAGGTTGAGGAGAAAACTGCGCAGCCTTGGTAGGCTGCGCTGATGCGATATTATTATCTGAGTAAATTCTACCGCTTAAGGTACTTTTGATAAAGCTGCTGATGGCGATTATTCAGATCTATCTGCCGCCCTTCAATCCAGATAGCCTCAATTTTATTGGTCATAGGGTCGAGAATGTCGCCCTCGGACAGCACGACACTGCCTTGGTATCCCACCGCTATCGCACCTAAATCTTCCACACCTAACAGTTTTGCGGCATCTAAGGTGATAGACTTCAGTGCTTGTTCAGGCGTTAAACCATAAGCGGCGCTGTAACCTGCGGCGTAGGGGAGGTTACGGCTATTCCAGTCCGATGAGAACCCAAGGGCGAAGGGAATACCTGCATTGGCGAGTAAAGATGGGATCTTAAAGGGTAAATCGACTGGCTCATCTTTACGTTTAGGCAGACTCAAGGTATGAGGGTAAATGACTCCAGCCTTAACTTCCCTTAGGCTTGAGTCCAAACGCCATGCATCGTATCCGCCGACAATTACCAGTTTGAATTGGTATTTTTTCGTCAAAGCGATCACTTGCTCAATTTGGCCAACACTGTCGGCATGGGCAAACAGTGTCGCTTTGCCTTGGTATAGCGGCAACATGGCCTGCCAGCGCAGGTTGTTGGTCGCGGACAGGGGATCTTCATCCTGGTTTTTGTCTTTACCGTTGGCCTTATCACTTAAGAAATAGCGATAGCCATCTTCAAAGGCGATATTGAGCTTGTGGATCGCCAACTGATTTTTCTCGATGGCCTTGGCTTTCTCTTTTTCATCTTCTGGCATGCGTTTGATTTGCGGCCAGTAGACATGGAACTGTCCAGCACTTGGTGTCATCGCATCTTCAATCGTCCATGCATCGAGATCCACCAGTACCGATTGTCCAGCTAACCCATCACCGCTCGGAACGATTTGTGCGTGGGTAATGCCGTTGTAACGTATGGTCGGGATGAGCTCCGAATCCGGATTATAGGCTGTGGCCGTGCTGATCTGTGGGTTGATGTAGCCCACCTCGGCGTTATCGACCGTTGGGCGGCTCATTTCAATTTCGACTAAGCCTAAACTGGTGTCTAGGGCGATTAAGCCCGGATACAAGTGTTTACCGCTAGCATCGATGATTTGAGTGTCACTGCTTTCTGTGGTTGCATTGTTGATTTGGCTAGTCAGTTTAGGCCCAACGGCCGTGATTTTGCCATTTTCAATTAAGACGTCTGTGTTGCTGAGCACGCCTTGAGTGACTGTGTGCACTGTGGCGTTTTTTATCAGTACGCTGCGGCTTTGTTTAGGCGTAGGTACGATATCATTGGCCATAACTGGGGCCTGCGTGGTGCAAATTGCGCCGAGTAGCGCCACAAACAAAACGGTTTTAGATAAATGTTGCATTATTTGGCTCCCTCATGAGCGTGGCCCCATGCCTGATAGTGAGTGTCGCAGTGCCACTGTGGCTCGTTGAGTGGCGTGACTTTTTCACCCGCTTTAGTTTGGTCATCACTGCTGAGAATTTTTTGGATCAGTGCGGCGCGCTCGTTGACTACAGCGAGCTGGGCAACTTGGTCTTGGTCGCGGTCAAAATAGCGTTTTCCTTCAACCCATGCCTGTGTCACTTTGGCGTAAATCGACAGTGGCTCTGCGTTCCAGAGTACGATATCGGCCATTTTGCCTGGGGTGAGTGAACCCACAAACTCATCGACTCTTAATTGTTTGGCTGGATTGATAGTAACCATGTTCCAAGCGTCTTCCTTCGACATATTGCAATACATCATAGACTTAGCCGCTTCTTGGTTGAGTCTGCGCTGCATTTCATAATCGTCTGAGTTAATGCTGGTGGTCACCCCCTTGTTTTGCATCAGACAAGCGTTTTGCGGAATCGCATCATACACCTCAAACTTATAGGCCCACCAATCGGCAAAGGTCGATGCGCCAGCACCATGGGCAGCCAGTTCACTCGCCACTTTGTAACCTTCGAGCACATGGGTAAAGGTTTGTACTTTAAAGTGATAGGCCTCGGCCAAGCGGATAAACATCAGGATTTCTGACTGTACATAGGAATGAATATGTACGTCGCGTTGCTGGTTTAATACTTCGGCGACCGCCTGCAGACGATAACTTGGACGCGGGGCGATGGTTTTCTTTTTATCGCTGGAGCGCAGATTATCATAGGTTTTTAACGCCTTTTCATAGGCGATAGCAGCGTCGAAGGTTTCTTCAAATAAGGCTTTTACTCCCATGCGAGTCTGGGGGAAGCGCTGAACAAATTTCTCACCCCAGTTACTCTGTTTGACGTTTTCACCTAAAGCAAATTTGATACTGGCGGGCGCGTTAACAAATTTGAGTTGTTCAGCTGGCTCGCCCCATTTCATTTTGATCAGTTGTGATTGGCCACCGATAGGGTTGGCGCTACCGTGGAGTAATTGCGCGCTGGTGACGCCGCCCGCTAAGGCGCGATAGATTGAAATATCGTCGGGATTAATAATATCGCCAATGCGTACTTCAGAGGTAACTGCGTCTGTTCCTTCGTTAGTACCGCCATTAATGGCGATATGCGAGTGTTCATCGACTATGCCGGCGGTGAGGTGTTTACCTGTTGCATCGAGGACTTGATAACCTGATGGCGTACTTAATTGTTGGCCAATTTTTTCGATGCGGCCATTGGCCATCAAGAGATCAGCATGTTCGAGAATACCTTGTTTATCCGATGTCCACAGGGTGGCATTCTTGATATGTAGCTTCTCCACCTTAGGTGCTTCGCTCAGTCCGTAAGCGACGTTAGGGAAGGTGAGGTGACTCACTAGGCTCGTGCTGGCTTCATTCTTGGGAGCATTATTGCTTGTTTGGTCTGCTTTTTTGAGCTTTGCAGTTTGAGTTAAAGCGACACCGGCAACATTTGTAGTGCGACTTTTTGCATCGACCATACGACCTTGAATGCCGTCATCGGCCATCCACAGCGTAAAGCGGCTAAGGCCGTTAATGCCTGCGGCGCTCAAATCGGCAGTAAAGCTCAATCTTCCGTTATCATCTAACTTAAGTTGAGTGAGTGAGATACTTTGTTCGCCACTGCTTAAATTGCCTTGGATGTTGGGTTTATCACTTTTACTTTCATCATGTAGCGATAAATCTAGCGTGAGGTTATTGAGGCTTAATTGGTAATCTCCCAGTAATCGTGCTTGGGGAAGTGAGCGCAGACTTTGCTCCTGACCTTGCAACCAAACACTGTAGATCTGGCCATCTTTAAAGATATTGCCTTTAGTGATAACAAAGTCAGCCATATAACCGGGCGCGAGTTTACCGGTAAAGTCGGCGGTGCCTGTCATCTCTGCGGCTTGGGTGGTGAGTGCCGCGAGAGCGTTTTCTTCACTTAAACCTTGGGCAATGGCTTGGCGTAGGCGCGGCCAGAAGGCATCGGTCTTAATCCCAAACTGCGTTAACGCAAAGGGGATACCTGCGTTAGCTACCGCCGCAGGGTTGGTTGGTGCACGTTCCCACTGTCTTAAATCCGCCAGTGACACTTCACGATCAGCGTCATCTGTCCCTACATCGGGCGCCTGCGGATAGTTTAAAGGTAAGATCAACGGATAGTTCAGCGCCTTTAACTCATTGATGCGTGAGTATTCTTGACCATTACCAAGTAGGTTGGCTGGCAGTTTATGTTCTTTGAGTAAATGGGCTGCACGTAATTGGTCGTTGAGATTTTTGGTTTCAAAGATAATTTGCTTATCGGCTAAATTATCTAAACGCTCAAAGGCAATATTAAATTCGACTTGATTGTTTATTGCGCCATTGGCAGGTTTGTTTTTATTTTGGTTATACCAATTTGCATCGGCAAAGGTTTGCCTAATAAGTGCAATGCTGCCCATTAATGATGAGGGATAATCTTGTTCAGACGAACCTTTATCAAATGCCATAAAAGGTTGACTGCGGGCGCGATAAATCACTTCATTAGCCGTTTTGTCTGCTAATGAAAGGCTGACACCCGTCCCACGGAAGATACCGTCGAGTTTGCTACTTTGCACACTGGTGAAACCATTATTAATCCACTCTTTTGCGCGTTCTTTATTGGGGTAAATGTAATTAAACCATTCTTTTTCAGAATGAATTGCACCATTTTCCGCATTACCACCGATACGCTTTATATCATAGACGGGGCGAGTGAGCTTAAGTTTGGGATATTCGAACTCAATCCCATAATCAGTAAAAGGATCGATAAATCCGGGATAAATTGTATAACCACTCAAATCGATTCTAAATGCGCCAGCGGGAATGTCGTTGTGCTCAATAATGGCTTTAATTCGATTATTTTCAATTAATAAAGTGGCATCGCTTAAACGCTTTCCCGGGGCAATAATTAATTCAGCATGGGTAAATGCAGTGAGTTTACTGGATGTTGTTCCAGTATTGAGTTGGGCAAATGTTGTTTGTGATACTAAGCTAGCGATTATGCTGCAGCTTATCATTATCTTATTGTTTATCTGCATTATTTTATTCAATCGAGTGAGGGTGAACAAAGAGTAACTGAAAGCAGATGTAAATACTAAGGCTGAATTGTAACGTAATTTGAGCGGGAGTGAGGTGCGGAATTAACGGCTGTCGTTTAAGTTTGAAACGGTTGATGGATATAAAAAAGCTCGCAACTAATGCGAGCTTTTATGCAAACTAGTGTTGGCAATTAGCGCCATCACACTTGGTTGGATTAGATTAAGAAATCTTCCATAGAACGACCTTTGTTGATCTCGTTCTTAAATACGGTAGGCATACGGCCTTGGCCAGTCCATTGAACCATTTCACCGTCAACTTCAATTTGGTATTTGGCTGGACGAGGAGCGCGTTTCTTCGCAGCAGCTTTAACAGCTACGCCACCTAAGTCATCAATTGATAAACCAACGGCTTCCATTTGTTGACGGATTTCTTCAATCTTAGCATTACGAGCTGCCATGGCTTGTTCTTCTTCCTCAGCCATAGACTCGCGTTCTACTAAAATTTTATCTAATTTGTCGGCTAAATC
The DNA here is from genome assembly GCF_019345585.1 of Shewanella sp. NKUCC05_KAH. Classification (NCBI taxonomy): domain Bacteria; kingdom Pseudomonadati; phylum Pseudomonadota; class Gammaproteobacteria; order Alteromonadales; family Shewanellaceae; genus Shewanella; species Shewanella sp. NKUCC05_KAH. The sequence goes on along the minus strand of NZ_JAHKQZ010000005.1, from coordinate 56,228 downwards.
ACGTAACTCTTCAACGCTAAGTTCTTTTACTGCAGCTTTAAAACGACGGCCGTGAGTTAATATCTCTAAAAATTCGCTCATATCTATTTTCGTCCCACTCTATTTTTAATACAGGATAATGGTGAACAACACCTAAATGATAGAAACTAATATAGCTCGAATCAAATAAAATTATGCGTTTTAAGGAAATTAAATATTATTTATTTTTTGAACTTTTCTTATTCTCTCAAATAAGTGTCCAAAAAAGTGGCCGTTGCAGCGGATTAAAAAATACAAACAGGCGTTTGACTTTGGTTGACGTTAACGTTAACAGGACGTAAAGTTGCTCTATCCTGCATTGGTATTAACCAATGTTTTGTCCATGTACATGAAAGTGTAGGAAGGAAACCCTATGAAAGTATTGGTGCCCGTTAAGCGCGTTGTTGATGCCAATGTGAAGGTCAGGGTCAAAGCTGACAATACAAGTGTTGACACTGCAAACCTAAAAATGGCGTTGAACCCTTTTTGTGAAATCGCAGTAGAAGAAGCGGTTCGTTTAAAAGAAGCGGGTAGCGCTACTGAAGTGGTTGTTGTCAGTATTGGTAATAAAGCCGTGCAAGAACAACTGCGTACCGCGCTTGCATTAGGCGCAGATCGTGCAATTCATATCGATACTGAAGAAGAGCTCGTGCCAGTGTCTATCGCCAAATTGCTCAAAGCGGTACAAGACAAAGAACAAGCAGAGCTGGTGATTTTTGGTAAGCAATCCATCGATGGTGATAATAACCAAACTGGCCAAATGTTTGCCGCGTTAATGGATATGCCACAGGCGACCTTTGCTTCAGAAATCAAATTAGAAGCGAATACATTACAAGTCACCCGTGAAATTGACGGCGGCATGCAAACTCTCAAGCTGCCTTTACCTGCTGTCGTGACCGCTGATCTACGTTTGAACGAACCCCGTTACGCTTCACTACCTAACATAATGAAAGCCAAGCGTAAGCCATTAGAAGTATTTACTGTGGCAGACTTAGGCGTGACGTTAAAGAGTCACCAAACGATTGTGAAGGTCACTCCGCCAGCTGAACGTAAAGCGGGCATCATGGTAGCGTCGGTAGCTGAGCTAGTTGAAAAGTTAAAAAATGAAGCGAAGGTGATCTAATGGCCATTTTAGTATTAGCTGAACATGATAATGCTGCACTGAAACTCGATACGGCAAAAATTGTTACCGCCGCCCGTGCCATAGGCGATGAAGTACATGTCTTAGTTGCGGGTCACCAATGTGGCGCGGTTGTCCAAGCGGCGCAGGCACTACAAGGTGTTAGCCAAGTACTCGTTGCTGATGCCAGCGTGTATGAAGCGCATTTAGCGGAAAATTTTGCCAAATTGCTGGTGGACTTAGCGCCAAACTATGGTCACATTCTGGCCTCGGCTTCAAGTTTAGGTAAGGACACGCTTCCGCGCGTTGCGGCATTATTAGATGTCGCGCAAATCTCAGAAGTCATTACTGTTGTCAATGCAGATACCTTCGTGCGCCCTGTGTATGCGGGTAACGCCTTAGCGACAGTGCAAAGCCATGATGCCATTAAAGTGATGACAGTGCGCGCCAGTGCGTTTGACGCTGCGCCAGAAGGTAACAGTGCGGCTGTGACGACACTCGATAAAGTGTTTGAAGCGAGAACTCAGTTTGTTTCTCAATCGCTGACAGTTTCTGCCCGTCCAGAGTTAGGCAATGCTGGCATTATCGTATCTGGCGGCCGAGGCATGGGCAGTGGTGAAAACTTCGGCATGTTAGAGCAACTTGCTGACAAGCTCGGTGCAGCAGTTGGCGCATCACGCGCCGCAGTTGACGCAGGTTTTGTGCCTAACGATTTACAAGTGGGTCAAACCGGTAAAATCGTTGCGCCAAACTTGTATATTGCCGTCGGTATTTCTGGCGCGATTCAGCATTTAGCCGGCATGAAAGACGCTAAAGTCATCGTTGCAATCAACAAAGATCCTGAAGCGCCGATTTTTCAAGTTGCCGATTATGGACTCGTTGCAGATCTGTTTGAGGCGGTTCCTGAGCTGATTACAAGTCTCAGTTGATTTTATCTGTGATCTAGGTCACATTAAGTGGCTTTGCGGTAGCATCTGCTAAGCCGCTTATGTTTTTATGTGCCTCACGCCCGTGCAAGGGCGTTCTTAGAAGTAGAGGCGCGCCAAATATTAGTAGTGATCAGTAGGGTGATTCCGTTGATCGATTGCGAAAGGATTTGGTGCCGAAGTGGTTCGATTTATCACGATCAACTGCTGGGGTTGTACCTAATAGGTGCAGCACTGCCATAGTATTTTCCGATATGGATATTGGGAATAGTTACTATGGAGCGCTACTGATAGGACAGGTGACCTTGGGTATCTATTGCCTTTTCCCACCAGTTCAGTCGCCCTCCATTCGTATTTAACGAAGATAATAATCAATGACTGTTATGAATTATGCCGATTCGGCACTTTCCTTGTTGCCGCCTGCGGTGGCTATCGTGTTGGCGATCTTGACTCGCCGTGTACTGCTTTCTTTGGGGTTAGGTATTTTAATTGGTGCTTTATTGCTCAATCAATTTTCACCTTTAGCAACGGGTGAGTTTGTATTTAATGGCGTTAAAGGGCTTTTTTGGACTGATAAAGGTCTAAATTCGTGGAACTTATATATTCTCGGTTTCTTAATTGTACTTGGAATGATCACAGCGTTAATTACCGTAAGTGGCAGCGCGCGGGCTTTTGCCGATTGGGCTCGTTTACATATACGTAATAAACGTGACGCTAAACTATTGACCATGTTTTTAGGTTGCGTAGTTTTTATTGATGATTATTTCAATAGTTTAGTTGTTGGTTCGGTCGCTCGACCTGTTACCGATCGTTATTATGTTTCCCGCGCTAAGTTAGCTTATTTATTAGATTCTACTGCGGCGCCTGTGTGCGTTATATCTCCAGTTTCGAGCTGGGGCGCTTATATTATCGCACTCATTGGCGGGATATTAACTGCCCATGGTTTTGCTGATACGGGTCATTTGAGTATTTTTATTCAAATGATCCCGATGAACTTTTACGCAATCTTCTCCTTGTTATTATTACTTTTTGTTGTCTTTATGGGACTAGATGTTGGGCCAATGCGTGAGCATGAGCTCAATGCCCAACGTGGTAATTTATACGATGAGTCTAAAGGATTACCGCCTGGGGCGAACACGGATTTACCTGAAGCCGAAACCGGTAAGATTTTAGGTCTATTTCTGCCGATTACCGTGTTGGTATTTGCAACCCTCTATTTTATGATTAACAGTGGCGCTCAAGTACTCGCGGCGGAAGGGATTGAATTTAATATTATTTCTGCTTTTGAGAAAACCGATGTCAGTTCATCACTTTTCTTTGGTGCATTAATTGGTCTAGCGGTTTCGCTGATATTGAATTTAGTGCAAGGCGTTGAGAAATTGATGATAGTCAAAGGTATAGTGCAGGGTGCTCGCTCTATGCTGCCGGCGATTTACATCCTGTTATTTGCTTGGACAATCGCAGGTGTGATTGGTCAACTCGAAACCGGTAAGTTTATGGCGAGTTTAGCAACAGGAAATATTCCGTTCGCGTTTTTACCCGCCTTAATGTTTGTGCTAGCAGGTATTACCGCGTTCTCAACCGGTACTAGCTGGGGTACGTTCGGGATCATGTTGCCGATTGCTGCTGATATGGCGATGGGAAGTCACACTGGCATGATGTTGCCTATGCTTGCCTCTGTGCTGGCGGGTGCTGTATTTGGCGATCATTGCTCGCCGATTTCTGACACGACTATCTTGTCGTCTACGGGCGCCAGTTGCCACCACATCGACCATGTGGTGACTCAGCTACCTTATGCACTTATTGCGGCGTTTATTAGCTTAGTGGGTTATGTGGCACTTGGATTTACCGAGTCTGTTGTCGCGGGTTTAGTGGCTTGTAGTGTGGCATTTGTGATCAGTATTATCGTACTTAAAATCAAATCTAAAGGCACAATTAGCTAGACGTTAATTGAAACCTTTCGCTGCAAACGTTCACGACAAATAAGTCAAAATAAATCAGCCAGCATTATGCTGGCTGATTTATTTGGTTAAGGCTGAGTTTGTCTTTATCTTTATCTTTAGCCTATCGCATTAAGGCTACCAACTCTTAGCTTAACGTGCTTGATCTAGACCGCGGCGTTTAAGTAAGCCTTCTGTGGTTGGTTCTTGTCCGCGGAAGTTTTTGTAGGCGTCCATTGGCGCTATGCTATTACCCACTTCACGGATCGTTTTGCGGTACTTCATGCCGATTTCACGATTGAGCCCGCCTTGGGTTTGTACATAGGCAAACGCATCCGCCGCTAAAATCTCACTCCACATATAAGCGTAATAACTTGCCGAGTAACCGCCGGGGAAGGCGTGGGCAAAATAGGTCGACTTATAACGCGGAGGTACGGCACTGATGTTTAAGCCGTGCTTTTTCAGGGCATTGGCTTCAAAGGTTGGTACATCTTGCAGCGGGGTATCTGGGCTTAATGAATGCCATTCCATGTCTACTAATGCAGCGGCCATGTATTCCAGTGTGTCAAAGCCTTGGTTGAAACTGCCAGATTTCAGTAGTTTTTGCAGCAGTTCATCGGGAATGGGTTTGCCCGTTTCGTAGTGTTTCGCGTAGTTCGCTAACACTTTTGGATGGGCTGCCCAATCTTCTTCAAACGTCGATGGAAATTCGACAAAGTCGCGTGAAACCGAGGTGCCCGCCAGACTTGGATAATTCACTTTAGAGAACATGCCGTGGGTGCCGTGACCCATTTCATGGAACATAGTGGTGACTTCGTTATAGCTGACGAATGTGGGTTGACCTTCGGGCGCTTTTTTTATGTTCATCACGTTGACGACCACGGGTTTAGTGCCTTCGAGGAAGGATTGACCGACGAACGAACTCATCCAAGCGCCACCACGCTTACCTTCTCGGGCAAAATAGTCGGCGTAGAAAATGGCCATGCTTGAGCCATCGGCATCAAACATTTCGTAGGCTTTCACATCGGGATGGTAAACCGGTAAATCTGGGCGTGGTTTTAGGGTGACGCCATAGAGTTCTTTGAGTGTGTAGAATACGCCGTCTTCGAGAACGCGGTTAAATTCGAAGTATGGGCGAATGCTATTGGCATCGAGGGCGTATTTTTCTTGGCGAACTTTTTCTGCGTAAAATTCCCAGTCCCACGGTGCCAGTTCAAATTTCCCACCGGTTTTAGTGATCATCGCTTGAATGTCGGCCGCTTCTTTCTCTGTGTTAGCAACTACCGCAGGCACCATTGAGCCAAACATGCTGTAAACCGCTTCGGGTGTTTTGGCCATTTGCGGTGCTAATCGATAACTTGCCCAGTTTTCATAGCCTAATAGTGTTGCGCGCTCGGCTCTGAGTTTCGCTAAACGAGATACGAGTGACGCAGTTTCGTTTTCACCAGTTAAGCCACGGTTCGCTGAGGCTTCCCAAATGCGCTGGCGTAGCTCACGGTTTTCCAGTGATGCCAACACAGGTTGGCGAGTGGTGTTGGTGATGTTAATCAGATACTTGCCATCGTGACCTGCCGCCTTGGCATCGTTTGCGGCTGAAGTGATTTCACCGTCGGTTAATCCTGCAAGTTCACTTTTTGAATCCACCACAACGGCGATTTCTTTGGTTAAGCGTAATAAACGCTGAGAGAACTCATTCGTTAGTGTTGATTGTTCTTCATTTAACGCGCGGATTTTAACTTTTTGTTCATCTGTAAGTTTAGCCCCAGCCATGATAAAGCGTTGGTGATATACCTCAACCAAACGTACGGCTTCTGGGGTTAACCCTAAGTTGGCGCGGTCGTTATAGACGGCTTCGATACGGGCAAATAGCGCTAGGTTTAAGTTGATATTATCTGAGTGGGCCGCCATTTTGGGCGCCATTTCGCCTTGGATTTTACGCAGTTCTGGATTGCTGTTTGACCCTGCTAAATTATAAAACACGCTTGATGCACGGTTGAGTAGGGCGCCGCTTTTCTCCATAGCCACAATCGTATTATCGAAGGTTGCTGCTGCCGGATTATTGGCTATTGCGAGAATTTCTTGATACTGCTCTGCCATGCCTTGCTCTAGTGCTGGCGTGAAGTGCTCATTCTTAATGAGGCTAAAATCGGGTGCTTGATATTGCAGGTTACTGGCTTGGAACAGCGGGTTTTGGGTTTGTACCGAGATAACGTTAGGTGCTTTAGTTTCTGTGCTGCTGCAACCTGCCATGAATCCGGCGGTGAGAGTGGCGCCGATGGCGATGGCAATAAAACTTTTACGCATAATTGAGTGACTTCCTTTGAATTGTTGTTTTTTTAGGACTGTAACGTTAGTAACTTAAATAGGACTGAAAATGGCTTGTTATCGGGAATGTCTAAGTAAAAAAGGAGCCTCGCATTAGCGAGACTCCTTTGGCTATTTCCTTGCAGGGAAAATAGGTACCGCTTTTTACTTACTTCTTAATCACGCGATGATGAGATGATTAATTAGCGAGTAAACTTGTGGTATTTATCAATACCAGAACTTCTACCTGTGTCATGACATACTGCACAGGATTCAGAGGTCGGTTGTTTAAACCAGTCAGCAACCTTTGGTATGCTGATTTCACCACCGTTGCTTGCCATATGCGCCTTAGCTGAATCGCTAGTGTGGCAGGCATAACAGTTAGCGGTGACTGGGCTTGTCATTTTGCTACCTGGCTCAGCGATGTATTGATTTGGCACTTTGCTTAAATCAATCGCTTTTTCATGACAGGCAACGCAGCTAGTAGAGGCTTCAATCGCGCCTGCACCGTTAGCGGTTTGCGCTTGAGTTCCATCAGCTTTAACTTCACCGACTTTAGCGCCATTACCCCAGTGCCAGCTATGCACCATAGGACCAAAACCTGCGCCTAAGGCTGCTGAAGTACGTTCCATGCCGTTGTCATGGCAGGCGATACAAGCTTTACCACCTTCATCGAAGGCACCATTTTTGTGGAACGCAGTGGCATCGTTGTGACAAGTAGTACAGCTGTTAGTACTCGCTATCTCACGACGTTCGAAGCCAGAGACCTTTTGAGTGGTGACAGGGTTAACGACATCTGAGTAAGCCGTAAAGGATATGCCCATAGAACCATCATAACCTGTCGCTCTTAGGTTGCCATTACTTTGGTAGCGTTGCTTACCATCATATTCCATCCAACCAGCGGTACTGAATGTCACGCGGGCAGAATAAACATAGTTAGCATTCACTGCGCTGATATCCGTCAGTAAATGACAGATATTTTTAGTGCCGTCAGTGTTGTAACCATAGTAGTAGTTAGTACGGTTACCTGGACGACCCACTAAGCTGCCATTTTCATAGGAATGTAAATAAGCGCCCGCATAAACTACGGGTTTCTTAGCGTCATATACTAGCGGGCTAGAATAGTTAAAGTTGTCTTTAATGCTAAAGACGTTACCATCGGTGTCTTTCACTGTCAGCGTTGTACACCAGCCTGGGGCGGTTACTGCAGCCGCAGCACCTGTTGGTGCATAGTGGTCTGTCTTGGTAGAAATATCATCTACTTTAACAGGTGTTGATAGACTCAATTTATACTTAGCGCGAATCGCTTGGCGTTCGGTTATACCCGCTTTGCTTTCGTGCATAATGCGCAGATCCGCACCATTACTTGGGATAATAGCCCCTGGTACGCCACCACTGTCATGGCAATCAATACAACCGGGTCCAGCTACGTTGATGTTTTTAGGTGCTTCAACGTGACAAGATGTACAGTTTTGTACTGAAAAGTCTTTAGTAAAATCTTGGTGATTGATATGACCAATTTTAGATAGGGTGTTTGTCGCATAGCCACCCGTAGAGAAACCTTCAGCATTGACAACTGCGCGGCTAACTGAACCGTGACACACTAAACAGCCTTCCACGAAGGTGACTTCACTGTCCATGCCAGTAGCGACATAGCTTGCATGACGACGAGGGCTTGTTGAGTAGTCGATATGGCAAGAGTAACAACTATCAGTTGTGGTTGAATGGGTGCCTTCAGGTTTGTTAACGACCAGAGGTTTAGAGGTCGCAATACCATTATTACCACCGACACGTAACCAAACGATACCTTCAGTGCTTGGATTAACCCCTTTCATTGGTACTTTAAATTGGTAATGACCATCAGCTAAAGCGGTCAATTCAGCGCCGACGGTTGCTTGAGTTGCTTCACCGCCAATATGGACGTTATCTGCAACACCATTTTTATCAGCTTCGGTGCGGTTAGTGATGAAGCCTTTATCTGTTAGTGCAGCCACTTTGGCTTGAGCATTTAACAGTCCGTTGATTAGGTTATTGTTTTCATCTGTAATTTCAAATTCGTAAGTGATACTGCCTTCGCCAAAGCTATAGTTGATCACTTTGACGTTAGTCATAGTAGAACTGGTGACAGGGGGCGGTGTTCCAGGCTCACCGGGTGTTCCAGGTTCACCAGGTGTTCCAGGGATACCGGGCGTTCCTGGTGCTCCATCTACACCATCTTTACCATCATCGCCGCAGCCAACAAGGGCGCCAGTTAGTGCTAAGGCAACTAAATATGCCAGTTTTCTAGAGGTGAAAATTCTCATCATAATCTCCATTTGATCCAATATGCGAATAAAGGACGGAGTGGAGCACTAAAGTTTGCAGGGTAGATTAGTGCTTTGACCGTTGGTCTCAATTTGCAAGCTATCGAATACTTTTCTTTTTTTAATTGAGCACGTTTTGTCTCGAATGAAATATTACTGTTAAATTTGTGTTTGTTTTTTGAGCGCAAGCCCATTTATACCTATTGCTTTGGAGGTAGATCGCACTTTTTAAATTTAACTTTTACTAATTTTTCCTTATGAAACAACATTTAAGTTTCAGTTAAGCTTTCATTAACAATTGAACGGCATCGGGGCGTTTTTTATGTTTTTTGCAGGGAGGAGTATTAAATGAAGTGGACTAGAAATATTTCAGAAGGCGATTGGGGATTAAAATGATTGATAAGTTGGTGTCATTGCAGAATTTCATGATAAAAGCTTAGCGGCTGCTAGTGTTCTGATGTGAAGCGCAATGTTAGACTAGCGCTCAATTTGGCTCTGGTAGCAGACGCGTAAGCGCTAACGTTTTTTAAAGGGTATAAGTCTTGGCTCAATTGTATTTTTATTATTCGGCAATGAACGCGGGTAAATCCACTTCCCTATTACAGTCATCCTATAACTACCGTGAACGCGGTATGAATACTTTGGTCATGACAGCCTCCATAGACGACAGATATGGCAAAGGTAAAGTGGCCTCGCGTATTGGCATTGAAACCGAAGCACAGGTATTTAGTAGCCAAGATGATTTGACTCAAATGATTAGCGATGTGCATCAAGCCACGCCATTAAGCTGTGTGCTGGTGGATGAGTGTCAGTTTTTGAGTAAAGAACAGGTTAAGCAGCTGACGCATGTGGTCGATAATATTGATATTCCTGTACTCTGCTATGGCCTAAGAACGGACTTTCAAGGCGAACTTTTTAGCGGCAGTCATTATTTATTAGCTTGGGCCGATAAATTAGTTGAGTTGAAGACTATTTGTCATTGTGGGCGTAAGGCTAACATGGTGGTGCGTCTTGATGGTGAAGGCAAGGTGATGCGCGAGGGTGAGCAAGTGGCGATTGGCGGTAACGAAAGTTACGAGTCTGTCTGTCGCAAACATTTTCGTGAATTTATCTGGGATGCGCATGAATATGTGGGATGAGGCTTCGTTAATCGCGTGTGATTATTGAGCGACTCATTCTTTTTATGCGACTTAAATTAGTTCGTTTTGTTTTTAAGTCATACTGTCTGTTGCCTTAATCGCTGAAAATACCTTGATATCAACAAATTAATATTTGGCAAAATGTACTATCAGCTTAACATGAGTATTGATTAGTGGCGGTTGTGGGTAACAGGCACCCTTCTTTACAGTGAAGTTAGGTTTGATAAAGTGTGGAACATAATGGGTACTAAGACTAATTAATAGAGCCGGATAATGGCTAGATGAGTTTGATATCTTGCTTTACTGAGTGGCAACGGATTTGCTGAGTTGCATGAAAGATGAATATTTTAGTGTTTTTTTGGAGCTGTTTTGCCTAATTCCACATCTGAGATGAAGTTCGAAAATTATCGTCCTCGTCCACCACAACCTGAGCCTAAAGCTAAGGTTAAGCCGCCGCGTAAAGCCAGATCAAAGGGCAGGGTCTGGTTCTTATTTTTCATTCTGATTTGCTGCGCTGCATTGCTGATTGGACTTGAGGTTAAAACTTCGTTTTATCAAGCAAAATTCATCAATCAATATGCTAAGACGCTCACCTATGAATTAGAAAGCTCACCGAGCCAAGCGGTTATTTATCCTAGTTATGGTCCTTTTGATGAGCGCCATGGCTACAGTAAGTTACCTCAGTATATTGATAGGTTATTGCAACGGAATTTTCAGGTAACGCAACAAGTGGCGTTTTCGCCAGCGTTGCAGGAATACGCTCAACTTGGATTTTTTCCGCCTTACCACGAAAAGGCGCAATCTGGATTGACGCTGCTCGATTGCCGCAATACTGATTTATACGAATTTGCCTATCCTAAACGGGTTTATCAGGACGACGATAAGATCCCCAATGAAATCGTTAATACTTTACTGTTTATTGAAAACCGCGAGTTATGGACGACGGAAGAGAAACTCAATCCTGTGATCGACTGGCCACGCTTTGTGGTGGCAGGTATGAGTCAAATTGCTGAAATGGTTGGTATGAATGTCTCTACCGCGGGTGGTAGTACACTCGCGACTCAGATTGAGAAATTCCGCCATTCTTCCCAAGGTTTAACCTTGAGCATTAAGGATAAGTTACTGCAAATTGGCTCGGCCAGTGTGCGCGTGTACCAACAAGGTGAAAACACTGAACCTGCTCGTAAGCGCATCGTTCAAGATTATCTGAATACCGTGCCATTATCTTCGGCGCCAAATCATGGTGAAGTTCATGGTATTGGTGATGGATTGTGGGCGTGGTTTGGTACCGATTTCGATACTGCAAACAAGCTGTTAGCATCGCCGCAGATCAAAGGTAATGCCACCAAGCGCGGACAAGTATTCCGACAAGTGGTTGCCTTGATGATCGCCCAACGTCGTCCGTCCTACTATCTATTGCAAGGTCATGAAGATCTTGAAAACTTAGTCGATAGCCATATCCGTTTACTCGGCCAGTATTATTTGATTGATCGTGGTCTACGTGATGCTGCACTCGCGCAGAAATTGCAGTTTAAGGTCGCCAAGCCGCAACGTAATACCCAATCTGGCGCAGATAAGGGCGTGAACACAGTTCGCATTCGCACCGCAGGCATGTTAAATGTGGGGCTGTATGATTTAGACAGGCTCGATTTGACGGTCAATAGTAGCTTACACAGTGACTTACAGCAGAAAGTCAGTCACTACTTACGCAGTCTGGCGCAAGTGCCTACCGCGGAGAAAGTGGGTCTGCTTGGCGAACGGTTACTCGACCCAAGTCAACTGCAAAACGTACTGTATAGCTTTACGCTTTATGAGCGCACTGATACCGCCAACCGAGTTAGAGTGCAGACGGATAGTACCGATCAGCCTTTTGATATTAACGAGGGCAGCAAGTTGGAATTGGGCTCAACCGCTAAATTGCGGGTGATGGCGACCTACTTAGAAATCATTGCCGAAATCCACGACAAGTATTCCAAGAAACATGGGATTGAATTGGAATCCATCATTATCGAACCAAGGGATCATTTAACCCGTTGGGCGATTGATTACTTGATTTTGAATCCCGACAGACGTTTAGACCGCATGTTAGATGCGGCGTTACAGCGAGAATATTCAGCCTCAACCAGTGAACAGTTTTTTACCGGTGGTGGGTTGCATGTGTTTAATAACTTTAAAAAAACAGAAGATTTAAAAACGCCAACACTTTACCAAGCCCTGCAGGATTCGGTTAACTTGCCGTTTGTGCGTCTCATGCGCGATATCGTGAATTACAGCAGTAGTATGCAAAACGAGGGCAATATGGCCCAGTTGCTGCGTAATGATAAAGATCCGCGCCGTGACGAATATCTGCGAGTATTTGCTGATAGAGAAGGTAATACCTTCGTTACTAAGTTTTATCGCAAGTACAAAAAAGTGGCTGCGAATGAGCGTTTCGACATGTTTTTTGACGGTTTGTCCCAGTCGGAGCAGCAGTTGACGGCGGCGTATCGCTATTTACTGCCCGATGAACCTATGGCGGCATTTAAGGCTTTCTTGAAGCAAAGATTGCCGCAGGTAAGCTATACCGATGGTCGTATTAAGAGCTTATATAACAAGTACGGTCCGGATAAATATAATTTGCCAGATCAAGGCTATATCGCACGGGTGCATCCTTTGGAATTGTGGGTGCTGGATTATCTTAATCATAATCCTGATGCCAACTTGAACGATGTTAAGCAGGCGAGTGAAGCACAACGTCAAGAGGTTTACCGTTGGTTGTTTAGGACGCGGCATAAAAACGCCCGTGATGTACGAGTGCAAGTGATGCTTGAAGTTGAAGCCTTCCTCGACATACATCAACGTTGGGCGCGTTTAGGTTATCCCTTTGATTCTATGGTGCCATCCTTAGGCTCAGCGCTGGGTAGCTCGGGTGACCGCCCCGCAGCATTAGCTGAGCTGATGGGCATTATTCAAAATGATGGCTATCGTTTGCCCACAGTGCGTATCAATCAGCTGCATTTCGCCGCAGATACGCCCTATGAAGTGAGATTGCAGAATCAGAACACCCAAGGTGAGCGGGTAATGCGCCATGAAGTAGCACAAGCCTTAAAAGCAGCGCTGGCGAACGTAGTGCAAAACGGCACCGCACGTCGTTTAAAGGGCATTTTTACCGATGAAAAAGGTGGCATGTTAGCCATAGGCGGGAAAACCGGCACCGGTGATAACCGTATTGTGACTCAGATGCAGCAAGGTAAAAAAGTGGCGACTACGGCGATGAACCGCACCGCGACCTTCGTGTTTTATCTAGGTGACAAATACTTCGGTACTTTGACCGCCTTCGTGCCAGGCAGTAAATCCGATGATTTTAGTTTTACCTCGGCGCTGCCATTGCAGGTGATGAAGGGCATGATGCCTATTTTAGCTCCCTATGTACAAACCGAGCAGGGCATGTGTGTGGTGAACGAATAAAGGCATGAATTAATAAGTGCCACGCCAACGACAAAGAGTGTTCCTGATGAACACTTTTTGTCGTTTTAAGGCTTAAATTTTCTATCGATTGAGCTTATTGCTGTGGTTAAGGTGCTTTAGTTAAAGCGCTCTATTTAAAGTGCAGCGATTAAGATTACTGCGGCGATAACTGGTAAATTTTTGATTTAGCTTCATCGGTTACGAGATAAATCAGTCCATCTGGCCCTTGCACGACTGAGCGTAATCTTTGCCCTAATTCAGTTTTCAGCAGCCGTTCTTCTTTAATTATCTTGTCGCCATCAAGCACTAAACGCACCAGTGTTTTTCCCTTTAGGCTGGCGAGTAACAGATTATTTTGCCACTGTGGAAATTTATCACCTGTGTAAAACATAAAGCCCGCCGTGGCAATCGAGGGAACCCATTTGTAGACGGGTTGCTCCATTCCCGCCTTATGGGTGCCTTCGCCGATGTTGCCGCCGCCATAATTCTCACCATAGGTTATCACTGGCCAGCCATAGTTTTTAGCCGCTTGGTCGATATTGAGTTCATCGCCGCCCTGGGGGCCATGCTCGCCCGTCCACAATACTTTGCTGACGGGATTAATCGCCGCGCCCTGCATATTGCGATGACCAATAGACCAGATCTCGGGTAAGGCGCCAACCGTATTGACGAAGGGGTTATCCTTAGGCACTGAGCCATCGGCATGAATACGCACCACTTTGCCTAAATGATTGTCTAATGTTTGTGCGCTATCTTTTTCACTATAGCGATCACCGAGTGTGATAAACAGTGTGCCATCAGGCGCCCACACTAAACGAGATCCAAAATGGTGGCCGCTGTTGACTTTAGGTTGTTGACTAAAAACGCGGGTGAGATTTTCAAGCTTGTTACCATTGAGCGTGGCAAAACTGACCGCTGTGCTATTGAGCGTATCACCTTCAGCGGGTTCTGAATAACTGAAATAGATTTTTTTGCTGCTGGCAAAATCTGGCGCAAGCACGACATCAAGTAAACCACCTTGACCTTTGGCATACATAGGCGGTAAACCCGTTAAGGGTTCACCCACTTTGCCTGCGGTGCTGACAATGCGCATTCTGCCAGCACGTTCAGTCACTAGCATACTGCCGTCGGGTAAGAATGCCATACCCCAGACATTCTCTAACCCTTGGGCTATGGTTTTTACCTGAATATTACCCGTTTCCGTTTTGACGCTAATGGTCCCGGCGCTAGCGGTTTCGGTGTAAATAGCCGGTGAGCATGCAATAAGACACAGGGCAAGATTTAAGGTGCTTAGCTTCAAGGTCTTTGGCATTAATTTACTCAGTCTCAAGGTCCTCAGCTTCAAGGTCATCAGTTTCATCGCTATCCTTAATCACAGTGTTCTCCTATAGGATGGATCAGAGTAACAAGTCAGTCACATAAGGGCAATTTATCGGCGAGACCTTGTATCGAAAATTCGTCTGTCCAGCTTTTATGAGTTTAAGCTTCACAAATCAAAAGCCTAACGTATGAAAACTAACGCATGAAAAACTAGCGCATGAAAAAGCCTAAGGCCATCGCTAAACCGACGATCACAATAAAGCCGCGTAGCAAGGGCTGTGAAATACGGTAGGCCAGCGCCGCCCCCACATAACCACCGACAATCGCCATAACGGCAAGCAGCAACAGATATTGCCCATCAATCACATTGCCCGCGGCATAAACCACAACGGCGATGGCGGTGAGCAGGGCTGAAATCAGATTTTTAAGTCCGTTCATCCCATGTAGATTGGTTTGCCCCATCAGGCCAAAACTTGCGAGTAGTATGATGCCTAAGCCACCATTAAAATAACCGCCATAGATACACACCGCCGACAGCATTATCAGTGCCGTTATCGGACTTAACATTGGCGTCGAGGTGTTTTCGCCTTGCTCTGCGATTCTTCGTTTGAGTAACCAAGGGCCAACAATAAAGGCCGCGGTGGCCAGTAGAATCAGCCAAGGGATCAGCTTTGCGAAGACTTGCTCGCTGGTGGTCAGCAAAATACCCGCGCCAATACTGCCGCCAATTAAAGCAATTAAGATCAGATTTTTAAGGCTAAGACTCGCCGGATATTCGATATCCTTTCTAAAACGCCATGCGCTGGCGATATAACCGGGCAGCAGCGCGGCTGTCCCCGTGGCATTCGCCGCAATCGGTGGAACCCCGACAAACACTAACGCTAAAAGGGTAATAAAACTGCCACCACCAGCAACCGCATTGAGCATGCCACCTAAAAAGCCTGCGAGTGCAATAATAAGCCAGTCCATAGATACCGCTCCTTTGGGCAATAAGAGAGTTAAACAGAGCGCTAAAAATGTGTCTGTTATTATGAGTCAATCTAAGCACTCACCCTAACAGGATGATTTCGATATTGAAAGTCGCGTAATGATTCGTTACATATCGCCATTTGTGAAGGTGAAGATATAGGATGAGTGAGCAGGCTTTTATTTGCTTAGTGCTAAGGGGCTTGCTCCCAAATGCCAGACATAAAAATAACCGCTGCTATGGCTGCACTTTGCTCGGTAAAAACATCTTCTCCCCAGCAGTTTTGTCCACGTTCTTGGTAATAAACATGAAAGGTACTGAGCATAGGTGTTCGAATGCAATACCAACCATCGAAGGTATTCTTAGCAAAATTGACCCAATACTGCGCATCAGCAGCTTGGATTTGCTGAATGAGTAATTCATTTTGCGATAGCAAGGCCACAAGCTCATTCTGGGTGGTTATTTGATGCTCGGCTTTTATAGCCTCGAGAAGATTTTTAAGTTTTATCATGGGATCCTTTTCATTCATCGAGAGTATCTACATCACTTTTAACGAATGGCCGCGGAGATGGAGGATTGGATTAATGCTTCAAAAATATCTGTTTGCCCCGCTGGAATTAGCTGCCTGTGAATTTCGCGGCGTTTCGCACTGTCGAATAAGCGCTCCGCAACCCAGCCGGTTAAATAGAGTGAGGACAAGCAGCCACCCGCAGTGGCAATATTGCCATTAATCACGAGGGCGCAGTCTTCTACATCGACGCCCATGGCAACTAGGGCAGGTTTTGCATCGGGGTGAGTCGTTGCTGAAAGATTGTCGAGTAGTCCTAATTTGGCAAAGAAGAATGACCCAGCGCAGATACTGCCAAGCAATTGTCGTGTGGGATCTAATTTAAGGGCGGACATAAACTCAGTATCAGCAAGTGCCGCAGGTACGCCTTTGTAACCACTGCTGAATAATACCACGTCGGCATCAGCGACTTCGGCCACATGACCATCGGTTGCAACCGTCATCCCCAAGCTTGATATGTGGCTAGGTTTGGTCCCGAGTACTTTTACTGTCCAATCGGTTTTTGTACGGCCGAGAATATCGCGCATTAAGAAGAAATCGATATCGGTAAATTCATCAAATATCACAATCGCAATCTGGTACATAAGCTTTCCTCTGGCTTGTATTGTGGATGACTTAAGGCTTGAATATGCTCAACCTTAAGCCTTGGGTCCTCAATATGAATAGAATCATGATTTTATTGGTTATCCATTTTTTATGAAAATTTGGTTAATCAAAATCTTAACCAGCACTAAACGATGGCAGTCGCTTGGCGAAAATAGCATGGGCATCAAAATCTTGGCTTTGCATTCTGGTTAATGTGTTGGTTAACACCTCATCGGCAGCATCTTCAATCCGCTGTATCCCTAACGTTGCAACATAATCACTAAATGATGTGGATACTTGTTCAAACAAAGCTGTGATATCGCCAAAGGCTGGATGACTGAATTGTGGGTTAGGCAAACCCCTAAGGGATCGCAGTTTCAGCAGCATTAACGCTGTCAATGGTAAATATGTGTGCGGCCCACCATTGAACTCAAAAAAGCACTTTTTATCCCCAATAATTGCTTGTTCTACCTGATGATTACACAGGGTTTGCAGCATAGTGCTGATGAATTCGATATCCTGAGTGTCCCAGTTATCTAAAAATGGCGCATAGGGGAAAGGAGCCGTTTTTCGCAGTGTCACTTGCACTTCCGTGGCAAAAGGCGGCTCAATAACGCCCAGATAGCGCCCATACAGCAGCACCAAAAAATCGCCTATAAAACTGTGGGAGCGAATTATCCAGCCCGAGCGCCAAGCCATTGCGTTGGCATAATACAGCTCGTCGGCCTCAGTCTTAAGCCCTGAAAAAAGCATCAGCACCAGCCTGAATACATGGGTTGTATCCCAACTAGCATTAGTAAAACCACCGGTGTTTTCAACCGCAGTGCAGTATTTGTAATAGTCTATGGCGGTATCAAAATAGCCGTAAGCGAGCGAATGCAGCAGCGGTGCCGCCTCGAGTTTGCCTGATTCAATATACGTAAGTTGTGCCGCAAAATTCCAATGACATTCAGGTACACCAAACTCAGCTCCAAATAATTCCCACTGGCGAAAATCCTCATCAAACTCACGATATTGTTTCACTCTCTCGAAACCATCTGTCATCCCACTGTCGATATAATCGGTCAGTAAATACTGGTCATATTCAAAGACGTTTTTGGCATAATCGCGCATATGTTTACGACTGCGACTGCGCTTATTGAGAAACTTGGCTAACATCTTGAGCATCCTTATTATTTAGGCTGCGGCAAGTTTACCGCAACGGCGCTAAATATCACTATCTGTAGCACTTTTGAAGCAAGCATTAAGCGACTCCGTTGTAGCGATGGTGAACACACATTCACCAGCAAAGAACCTTGCTAACATATGGTGTTATCAGTTTAATGCACGACATTGTTCATTATTGAATATGCTGGGATGGGGAGTAAACCGCACTCTTGCGTTGGCGACCATCGGAAAAAGGGACTTTTTCGTTGAGCCCCCAAAGATGGATTTACGGCGTGTCGCCAGAGCATTAGTGCTGTTTATGGCGATAAGCTCTCAAAAAGTACCTAGACTGCAAAAGCTCACAGAAAACAAGGTTTGTAGTGAACAAGCTGGTGGTGAATTTTACTCATGGTTCTCCGCTTCGTGGGGACAACAAAAGCAACGAGGCCCAGAATCATTTTTTGGGCCTTGTTGGTATCGTAAAACGTCGGTTAACGCTCAAAATTCTTTAGGTTAAAGCTTCAAACTAACTTGAGTTTCAACCTTAGCCGCTATACGTTACTTGCGCACTTTAAAGAATGCTTAAAACATCATTTCTGGCACATGTTCTGGCACGATTAACTTACCGGCGGTTTTGCTGACGATTTCTTCGACGCTGACACCTGGGGCACGCTCGAGTAAATGGAAGGCGCCATCTTTGATTTCGATAAAGGCTAAATCTGTGACGACGCGTTTAATGCAGCCGTAACCTGTTAGCGGCAATTCGCACACGGGTAGCAGCTTAGAATTGCCGTATTTATCGGCGTGCATCATAGTCACGATAATGTTTTCGGCGCCCGCGACTAAATCCATCGCGCCGCCCATGCCTTTGATGAGTTTGCCGGGGATCATCCATGAGGCGATAGAGCCGTTCACATCGACTTCAAAGGCGCCGAGCACGGTTAAGTCCACATGGCCGCCACGGATCATGGCAAAGCTTTCCGCCGATGAGAAAAACGAGGCGCCTTTGACTGCGGTAACGGTTTGTTTACCTGCGTTGATTAAATCTGGGTCGATGGCGTCTTCGGTCGGGAATTCGCCCATGCCGAGTAGGCCGTTTTCCGATTGCAACATGACTTCCATGCCTTCGGGAATGTAGTTGGCCACCAGTGTTGGAATGCCAATGCCGAGGTTGACGTAGTAGCCATCTTTTAATTCTTTGGCGACGCGCTGAGCCAGTTGTTCTCTTGATAATGCCATGATATCTATCCTTTCTATTTGGCTTTGACGCTTTGGTCTTTACTCTTAGGTTTTACCCTTAGTTTTTACTTTAGGGAGCTAAGTGCCAATTGCGTTAACTGTGTTTCAAGGTTTTGCCAGCGTCTTTTATTTCGCGGCTTTTACCGTGCGCTGCTCGATACGTTTCTCGAACGTGCCTTGAATAACGCGGTCAACATAGATGCCCGGCGTGTGGATATGATCTGGGTCTAGCTCGCCTGGCTCAACAATAAACTCGGCTTCAACCACAGTGATTTTGCCCGCGGTCGCCATCATAGGGTTAAAGTTGGCGGCGGTTTTACGGAATACCAAATTACCCATGGTATCGGCTTTCCATGCACGCACTAAGGCAAAATCTGCGGTCAGCGACTCTTCTAATACGTAATGGCGACCTTTGATTTCGCGGGTTTCTTTGCCATCAGCGACTGGCGTGCCGTAGCCTGTAGCGGTGAAAAATGCCGGAATACCTGCGCCGCCTGCGCGGATCTTTTCCGCCAGCGTGCCTTGGGGCGTTAAAATCACGTTCAGTTCGCCAGAGAGCATTTGTTGCTCGAAAGTGGCATTTTCACCCACGTAAGAGGCTATCATAGTGGCGATTTGGCGATGTTTTAACAGTAAGCCAAGGCCGAAATCGTCAACGCCAGCGTTGTTTGATATCGCCGTTAAGCCGTTAACGCCCATCTTAACCATTTGATTGATTAAGCCTTCTGGAATGCCGCATAGGCCAAAGCCGCCGACCATAATGGTCATGTCGTTTGATAAGCCTGCTAACGCTTCTTCATAGCTGCTGACGACTTTATTGAGTCCTGCCATTGTGATGTCCTTTTATGCTTTAGAAAACGCGCGGGAAATAACGCGCGTTTTTAATAACGGTTGTTGGTGTCGTTAATGGTTTTTGTTTTATTTTACTAACAGGGCTGTGGCCACTTTCGAACCGTTTTTACGATTCAACTGCGTGCTGATCGCTTGCCCTGCTAGCGCGAGTTTTGGTAAATCGATACCCGTTTCGAATCCCATGCCGTGCAGCATATACACTAAGTCTTCGGTGGCAAGATTGCCCGATGCGCCTTTGGCATAGGGGCAGCCGCCAAGACCCGCAACCGAGGAGTCAAACACCCGCACACCTAAGTCTAAGCAGGCCAAAATGTTGGCTAATGCTTGGCCATAGGTGTCGTGAAAGTGTAGCGCCAGTTTTTCGACTGGGACGCGCTCAGCCACTGTTTGCAGCATTCTACGGGCTTTTTGCGGCGTGCCTACACCGATAGTGTCGCCGAGCGATATTTCGTAACAGCCCATTTTGTAAAGGATTTCAGACACACGGGCCACTTCACTGACCGCTATCTCACCTTCGTAGGGGCAGCCGAGCACGCAAGACACATAACCGCGCACCGGAATATTGTGTTTTTTTGCTAATTCCATCAAAGGGATAAAGCGTTCAATCGACTCTTCTATCGAGCAGTTGATATTGCGTTGACTAAAGCTTTGTGAGGCGGCGCCAAATATTGCCACCTCACTCGCTTTTGCATCCAGTGCTAGTTCAAAGCCTTTAACGTTGGGTGTGAGAGCGCTATACACCACGCCGCTTTGACGCTGTATTTGCTTGAGCACATCGGCAGAATCGGCCATTTGTGGCACCCATTTAGGTGACACAAAGCTGCCTGCTTCGATACGCTTAAGCCCCGCACCTGCCAGCGATTCAATCAAGGCGATTTTAGCTGCCGTCGGCACTGCGACTTCGTTTTGCAGGCCGTCGCGTGCGCCCATCTCGAAGATACTGACCCTGTCTTTGGCGTTCGCTGCTTGGCTTAGATTGGCTAACGACATCTTAGGCTTCCTTGATCGCGGTTGGCTCGTTTGTCTCTAACGGCTCAACGTTAAGCAAGGTTGCGCCATCGGTGACCAGCTCGCCCGCTTTAAAGTAGAACTCAGTGACTATGCCATCAAAGGGGGCTTCGATGGTGTATTCCATCTTCATGGCTTCCATCACCAGCAAACCTTGGCCCGCTTTAACTTGTGTGCCGACATCGACTAAATGGGTCACGACAGTGCCGTTCATGGGCGCTTTTAACTTGTCAGCATTGCTGGCTTGTTCTTCGACCACGAGTGTTTGCACTGCTTTAAAGTGGTAACTGCCAGAGGATAAAAACAGCGTAAAGTCATCACCTTGGGCACTAACGGGCACTTTACTCTTATGGCCGTTGATTTCTGCGAGCAGTAAATCTTGTTTCAGCTCGCCATTTAGCAACCAATCTTGTCCGTGCAGCGGTAGCTGATACATGCCGCCTAAATCGAGCATCACTAACTGCTGCAATTCATGGGTATCATCGAGTAGGGCAATATTGTGCTGGCTGCAGCTGTTGAGTCTAAAACCGCTGACTTGACCCCAAGGCGAGTAAGGATCGGCGCTGTTGACGGCCAGAGCTTTGGCGGCTTCTTTACGGGCAAGCACTTGATACAGTGCGGCAAAGGCAAGCGCAGTGTCGGCTTCGCTCGAGGCTGTGCCAATTAAGGTGTCGCCATAACGGCCAATAAAGTCAGTGCTAAAGTCGGCATTGGCAAACGCTGGGTGTTCGGCAATGTTCGCCAAAAACTCAATGTTGTGCTTAAGACCGCTGATTTGATACGACTCTAACGCATGCACTAAACGTTGCAGGGCGCGCGGGCGCGATTCATCCCAGACAATAAGCTTGGCAATCATAGGATCGTAGAAGTTACTGATCACATCGTTTTCGCGAATGCCCGAATCGATACGCACGTATTTACTTTGCTCGGGTTCACGTAAAAAGTTGAGCTTACCGCTGGCGGGTAAAAACTCATTCTGTGGATCTTCGGCATAAATACGCACTTCAAAGGAATGGCCGTGGATCCGCACTTCATCTTGCTTAAGGGGCAATGGCTGACCACTGGCGACCAGCAATTGCCATTTGACTAAATCTTGGCCTGTGACCATTTCAGTCACGGGATGCTCAACCTGCAGACGGGTGTTCATCTCCATAAAATAGAAGCTATTGTCTGTGTCGAGCAGAAACTCCACAGTACCCGCGCCAACATAGTCGATTGCTTTGGCTGCCGCGACGGCCGAATCACCCATTTGGGCGCGCAGTGCATCGCTTAACCCTGGAGCCGGCGCCTCTTCGACCACTTTTTGGTGGCGACGTTGAATCGAGCAATCGCGATCCGATAAATAAATCGCGTTGCCAAAGGTGTCGGCAAACACTTGCACTTCGACGTGGCGTGGTTGGCGTAAATAACGCTCCATCAATAATTTATCGTTACCAAAAGAAGATGCTGCTTCACGGCGTGCCGAGTTTACGGCTTCCATGATTTCGCCTTCATTCTCGACGATACGCATGCCTTTACCGCCGCCGCCATAAGCCGCTTTAATCAGCATAGGGAAGCCGATTTTCAGTGCCTCCGCTTTTAAGGTCGCATCGGTTTGGTCATCGCCGTGATAACCCGGCACTAAGGGCACATTTGCCGCTGTCATAATGGATTTGGCGGCGCTTTTGCTGCCCATGGCATCGATAGCATCACTGCCTGGGCCAACAAAGGCGATGCCAGCGGCTTCACATTTACGGGCAAAGTCGGCATTTTCAGACAAGAAACCATAACCTGGGTGAATCGCTTGTGCGCCCGCTTTTTTGGCGATATCGATAATCAAATCGCCCTTTAAATAGGAGTCTGCCGGCGCGCTGCCGCCTAAATAGAAGGATTCGTCGGCCATGGCGACATGGCGCGCTTCTTTATCGGCATCGGAATATAGGGCAATGGTGCGAACGCCCATGGCATGGGCCGTTTTGATGATGCGACAGGCGATTTCACCGCGGTTAGCAATCAATAGTTTGGTAAACATGTGCTTGGTCAACATCAAAGGGCTCCTTGGGTATCACTTGGCTTTTGCACGGGCTTGGAGGGCGTTGAGTGTGCTTGTTGCCAGTTAGGCTGACGTTTCTCAAAAAAGGCGTTTAAGCCCTCTTGGCCCTCGGTCGATACCCGAATGCGGGCAATACGCTCGCTAGTGTAATCAATGGTTTTTTGGTCTATCACGCCGTCTTCAAGATGCGACAGCAGTGTTTTTACCCATGCCATGCCTTGCGGGCTATTGGCTCGTAACGCGTCAATCATAGGCTTTGCGGCGGCGTCTAAGTCATCGCTGATCTCATGAATGACGTTAAGTTTTAATGCGGTTTCTGCACTAAAACGCTCGGCGGTCAGCATGTAGCGGCGCGATGTGCGGTTACCCATAGCGCGGGCAACGTAAGGGCTAATTACTGCTGGAATTAATCCGAGTTTCACTTCGCTCAAGCAAAAGCTGGCGCGCGTCGTGGCGATAGCGATATCGCAGGCGCAAATCAGCCCCAGTGCGCCGCCAAAGGCTGCACCTTGCACTAGTGCAATGGTGGGCTTAGGAAAGGTATCAAGATCCTGCATCAGTTTTGCTAAGGCTTTGGCATCATTTAGATTTTGCTCAAAGTCCATTTTGGCTTGCTTGCGCATCCAATTGAGATCGGCGCCGGCGCTGAAGTTTTTGCCGTTCGCTTTGAGTACCAGCACTTGGCATTGCTTGTGTTCAGCAAAATAGCTAAGCACAGCAATCATCTCGCTAATCATCACTTCATCGAAGGCGTTGTGCACATCGCTGCGGTCAAGGATAAGCTCGGCAACGCCGTGATTGAGCGCATGGCTCACGTGCTGCAAGTTGCTTAAATCCTTTGCGTCGCTAGCGCTGTTTAATGTGTCTGTCATTATTCTTTCCCCTATCTTCTTGTGTGACATATGTTTTTCACATGTGTCTTTACATACGGAACACACCAAAGCGGGTGTCTTCGATAGGAGCATTTAATGCTGCCGATAGGGCAAGGCCGACCACATCGCGGGTTTGCGCTGGGTCGATAATGCCGTCATCCCATAAACGGGCGCTGGCATGATACGGATGACCTTCTTTATCGTACTGGGCGACAATTGGCGCTTTAAAGGCTTTTTCATCCTCAAGCGACCATTCTTCACCTTTACGGGCTAAACCGTCGCGGCGCACTGTGGCGAGAACGCCTGCGGCTTGCTCTCCGCCCATCACAGAAATACGGGCGTTAGGCCACATCCACATCATGGTCGGTTCGAACGCGCGGCCACACATGCCGTAGTTACCCGCGCCGTAGCTGCCGCCGATAATCACAGTAAATTTAGGCACATTGGCGCAAGAGACTGCGGTCACCATCTTGGCGCCGTGTTTGGCTATGCCTTCGTGTTCGTACTTTTTACCCACCATAAAGCCGGTGATATTTTGTAGGAACAGCAGCGGAATTTTGCGCTGGCAGCACAGTTCAATAAAGTGCGCGCCTTTTTGCGCCGACTCAGAGAACAGAATGCCGTTGTTGGCGACAATGCCGACGGGGTAGCCGTGAATACGGGCAAAACCGCATACTAAGGTTGCGCCATAGTTGGCTTTAAACTCGTCAAAATCAGAATCATCGACGATACGGGCAATCACTTCTTTAACATCAAAGGGCTTTTTCAAGTCGGTGCCGACAATGCCGTACAGTTCGCTAATGTCGAACTTTGGCGGTTTGACAGGGCTTAAGAGTGATTTGATTTCTTTTTGATGATTTAGGCGTGATACCGCGCGGCGAGCAAGCTCTAACGCGTGCTCATCGTTTTGGGCTAAATGATCCGCTACGCCGGAAATTTTAGTGTGCACTTCGGCGCCGCCTAACTCTTCGGCGCTGACTTCTTCACCTGTGGCCGCTTTGACTAATGGTGGGCCGGCTAAGAAGATAGTGCCTTGATCTTTTACGATAATCGATTCATCCGCCATGGCCGGCACATAGGCGCCGCCTGCGGTACATAAGCCCATCACCACTGCAATTTGGGGGATGCCCTTAGCGGACATTTGTGCTTGATTGTAAAAGATGCGGCCGAAATGGTCGCGGTCGGGGAAGACTTCATCTTGGCGGGGCAGGTTAGCGCCGCCAGAGTCGACTAAATAGATACAAGGCAAGTGACAACGGCTAGCAATATCTTGGGCGCGTAGATGTTTTTTAACGGTAATCGGGTAGTAAGTGCCGCCTTTAACTGTAGCGTCGTTGGCGATGATCATGCACTCAACACCGCTCACACGGCCGATACCAGCGATAATGCCCGCTGCGGGCACTTCTTCGTCATAAACTTCAAACGCCGCAAATTGCGATAGCTCTAAAAAGGGCGAACCCGCATCGAGCAGTTTTTCAACCCGCTGACGTGGCAGCAATTTACCGCGGGATAAATGACGCTCCAGCGCCACAGGGCCACCGCCGAGTTCGATTTTATTGAGTTTAGTTTTGAGATCGGCCACTAGGGCGGCCATATCGTCTGATTTTGCTTTAAATTCATCGCTACGGGCGTTGATACGACTGCTTAATTGCGTCACTTTGATTGTCCTTATAAAGCGGAAACTCGGTATCACCTTGCTCGAATGGGTGGCGCAAACTGTAAGTTACAGTGAGGTGCTACCCATTCACTTGTGAGAGATTATTTAAACTCGCGTTATTTCGACTCATTGAACAGTTCGCGGCCAATCAGCATGCGGCGAATTTCTGAGGTGCCGGCGCCGATTTCATACAGCTTGGCATCACGCAGTAAGCGGCCTGTGGCGTATTCGTTGACATAGCCATTGCCGCCTAGCAGTTGAATTGCATCCAGTGCCATTTTGGTGGCGAGTTCTGCGCTATAAAGAATGGCACCTGCGGCATCTTTACGGGTGGTTTCACCGCGATCGCAGGATTTTGCCACGTTATAAACATAGGATTTGGCGGCATTCATGCCTGTGTACATGTCGGCTAACTTGCCTTGCACTAGTTGGAATTCACCGATGGATTTGCCAAATTGCTCACGCTCGTGGATGTAAGGCACAACGATATCCATACAGGCATTCATGATCCCCAGCGGGCCGCCAGACAGTACGACGCGCTCGTAATCTAGGCCGCTCATCAGCACTTTTACGCCGTTATTGAGTCCGCCTAAAATGTTTTCTTCTGGTACTTCTACATCTTCAAACACCAGTTCGCAGGTGTTAGAGCCGCGCATGCCGAGTTTGTCGAGCTTTTGCGCTTGGCTAAAACCTTTCGAATCACGTTCAACGATAAAGGCGGTAATACCGTGTGCGCCTTTGGTTAAGTCGGTTTTCGCGTAAATCACATAGGTGTGTGCATCTGGACCGTTAGTGATCCACATTTTGTTGCCGTTTAAGATGAATCGGTCGCCTTCTTTACGGGCATGCAACTTCATCGAAACCACGTCAGAACCCGCGTTTGGCTCACTCATGGCCAGCGCGCCAATATGCTCACCGCTCACCAGTTTTGGCAGGTACTTGGCTTTTTGCGCTGCATTACCGTTACGATTGATTTGATTGACACACAGGTTTGAGTGGGCGCCGTAACTTAGGCCGATAGAAGCGGATGCGCGGGAGATTTCTTCCATTGCGACGACGTGGGCTAGGTAGCCCATGTTCGCGCCGCCGAACTCTTCGGGTACAGTTACTCCGAGCAGTCCCATTCCTCCAAGCACAGGCCAAAGTTCATTGGGAAAGGCATTGTCGTGATCCACTTTCGCGGCAATTGGGGCGATTTCATTCGCGGCAAAATTCTGCACTGCATCGCGCAGCATATCGACGTCTTCGCCTAGGCCAAAATTTAGACTTGTGTAGAGAGAGTTCATTGCTTGTGTCCTTTCAGATGTTCTAATTTCAGATTGTTATAGTTTTTATGATTTTTAGGTGCTTGAGTCTTTTAAATCTTGTACTTAAATCCGTAGTCGTTATCGCTATCAAATTGATTTGATTTTGTGTCAACGGGGATTTAGGCTTTTGCCGTTTTGTTATCTTCTAAGGCTAAACGGCACTGCTGCTCGGCGGAATTGAGTTCCATTAATACGACTTTGATGTCGTCCATTTGCTGTTGTAGGGCGGATTTCTTTTCTTCCACTAGCGCCAGCATGGTATTGAGCTGTGAGGTGCTGCTCTTGTCGGCATCGTATAATTCGAACAAACGACGGGTTTCTGCCAAAGAAAAGCCCAAGCGTTTACCGCGAAGAATGAGCTTGAGACGCACCCTGTCTTTGAGGCTATAAATACGGGTTTGGCCGCGGCGTTTAGGTTTAAGCAAACCTTGGTCTTCGTAAAAACGAATACTACGAGTAGTGATATCAAACTCTTTTGAGAGATCACTGATCGAGTAAGTCGTTTGTGGTGTGTTCGTTGCGCTCATTCATGCACCCTAAATAATCAGTTTTAAGCAAGATATATGAAGTTTACGTAAAGGTAAAGATTTTGGCTTTTATTCTGTTGGCAAAAAAGTGTCAATCCCAATTGCCATAAGCCTGTGCAGCGAGATTAAAACGTGTGCTTTAAATTAGTGTTCTCACATAAAACCACAAATATCTTCTGGTTATAGGCTAACGTCTAATAGTGGGCTTTAGACCTCCTTGCTAATAATAGAAGCAGGAAGGGGTAGTTATTGCGGCTGACGATGTGAGTCGCAGTCCTGATTGGAGGACATATGTTGACCGAACAGCAAAATGCATCTGTAGCGCAAGCCACAAATCAAAAACAGAACCAACAAAAACATCAAGCGTTGCACCAAGCATCCTTGCTTAATAAAGCCGAATTCTGGGGAGAAGCGGCGAAGACGCTCGATTGGATTAAACCGGCGCAAACGGTGCTCGATGAATCGCAGGCACCGTTTTATCACTGGTTCGCCGATGGTGAGATGAACACTTGTTATAACGCCGTTGACCGCCATGTGTTGGCAGGACGCGGTGACCAAGTAGCTATCCAGTATGTGAGTCCTGTTACTGATACTGAATACGGCATTAGCTACGGGGAGTTACATGCTCAAGTGAGCCGACTCGCGGGCTTTATGCAATCCATTGGTATCGATAAGGGTGACCGTGTGGTGATTTATATGCCTATGGTGCCCGAAACTGCCTTCGCTATGTTGGCTTGCGCCCGCATAGGCGCGATTCATTCGGTAGTTTTTGGTGGTTTTGCCGCCAATGAACTCGCGACTCGGATTAACGATGCTAAGCCTAAATTGGTCTTGTCGGCATCTTGCGGCATTGAGCCTTCGGGCGTGATCCCTTACAAGCCTCTGTTAGATAAAGCGTTAGCGCAGTCAGTGCATCAGGTTGATCACTGCCTAATTTTGAATCGTAGCCAGTATCAGGCCGATTTACTTGAGGGTCGTGACTTAGATTGGCAAGCCGCATTAGCAACTGCACCTAAGGCCGATTGTGTCGCCCTCAAGGCTACCGATCCCTTGTATGTACTTTATACCTCAGGCACCACGGGTCAGCCTAAAGGTGTGGTACGCGATAATGGTGGCCATGCCGTGGCTCTGGCTTGGTCGATGCAGCATATTTACGATATTCAAGCGGGTGATGTGTTTTGGGCTGCGTCCGATGTGGGCTGGGTTGTGGGTCACTCTTACATTGTGTACGGGCCGCTGCTGGTGGGCGCAACCACGTTAATGTATGAGGGCAAACCTGTGGGGACGCCAGATCCTGGCGCATTTTGGCGCACGATTGCCAAATATAAGGTTAAAAGCTTCTTCACCGCGCCGACGGCTATTCGCGCAATCAAGCGTGAAGATCCTGACGGTGAATATCTACAAGGTGTTGATTTAAATTGTCTTAAAAATGTGTTTTTGGCGGGGGAGCGTTGCGATCCCGATACCTTAGTCTGGGCGCACACTAAACTCGCTAAACCTGTTATTGATCACTGGTGGCAAACCGAAACGGGCTGGCCTGTAGCGGCAAACTTGATGGGTACAGCACCGGTTACCATTAAACCAGGTTCGCCAGCTTTACCTGTGCCGGGTTATGCGGTTGAAGTGCTGGACGAATTAGGTGAGCAAGTTGCGGCCAATACTTCGGGTAATGTAGTGATTAAATTGCCTCTACCGCCGGGAACCTTAACGACACTGTGGCAAAATGATCAACGCTATCAAGATAGTTACTTGTCTATGTATCCGGGTTACTACTTAACTGGCGATGCGGGTTATACCGATGAAGACGGCTATCTTTACATTATGAGTCGTATAGATGACATCATAAATGTAGCGGGGCACAGGCTATCGACGGGACGCTTCGAAGAAGTGTTATGTCAACACCCTGATGTGGCCGAAGCCGCGGTAATTGGGGTAGATGATGCGCTTAAGGGCCAAGTTCCCCTCGGATTAGTGGTACTCAAGAAAGGCGTGACGATCAGTGATGAAGAGCTGCATAAACAGTTAATAACCCTGGTACGCCAAGAAATTGGTCCCGTCGCCTCCTTTAGGTTAGTGAGTGCGATTCAAAAATTACCTAAAACGCGCTCGGGTAAAATTTTACGCGGTACTATGCGAAAAATTGCCGATAATCAGCAATATACTGCGCCAGCGACCATAGAAGATCCACAGACCTTAGAGTTAGTGCGTACCGCGCTCACTCGCATGGGTTATGCCGATGCCTTAGTGTAAGAGATTGAGCGTAAAGGCTTTTATAGAAAGAGTGTAAAGGTCTTATCGAGAGTTGAAATATTAAGGCGATAGTAAACTGACCAAGCTTGCTATCGCCTTTTTGCGCGTGGCATTTCTTATTTCGGCAAAATCAAAGATTGAAATTTTCACCTCAAATTTGCTAGTCTTGCATTCTCATCACGTACAGCTATATCACCTACAGTTTTACTGTAATCAAATGGCTTAGGGACGACCCTAAATACGCCTAATCTAACATGGGGACGACCCCTTTATGGGAGTTCACTATGAGTTGGTTCTTATTAGTTCTTGCGGGTTTATTTGAAATTGGTTGGGCTATAGGGCTTAAATATACCGACGGTTTTACGCGTTTGTGGCCAAGTATCTTTACAGTAGCGTCGATGGCAGTGAGTGTGTTGCTACTAGGACTCGCGGTTAAGCAGCTACCTATCGGTACGGCTTACGGTGTGTGGGTCGGCATTGGTGCTATGGGTACGGCGATTGCGGGAATTATCCTCTTAGGAGAAGGCGTTAGCTTACTTAAAATTGCCAGTTTGATCTTGATATTACTGGGTGTTTTAGGGCTTAAACTTGCCCATTAATTGACGGTTCTATTAGGGCGTGTTGACGTTTCGAGATTAAATTTTGTTCGCTCTGGCAAGCTCGTGATCACGAAACGAGGAGTGACGTGTAGTTATTCTACTCAAATGACGAGTGACAAAGAGCAAGAGCTTGCCAGACGAACCCTTCGGGCAGCGTTTGGCTGGCGTTTCTGCTGCGTTATTGCCCGTTTATGTAGAATAACTGCACTGCACGGGCTTTGCCTTGCATAAAAGCCAGCCAACTCGCTGCAAAAACAACCCTGAAACGTCAACACGCCCTAGATAAAATGAGACCTAAACGATTGGTACTTTCGGCACAATCGAAATTGCCAATCGTATGTCTCTGGTAATTAAGTTACAAAGATCGGTATAATTACCCCTCAAAATTGGTTAGCTCTAACCTCTGTGACCCGTGGGAATAATATAATGCAAAACCACAGCAATCTTAATGATATCGGCGTAATTGGCCTTGGTGTTATGGGTAAAAACCTTGCGCTAAACATCGCAGATAACCAATATCACGTCAGCGCGTTTGACCTCGATCCTGTTAAAGTTAATGGTGTTATACAGCAAGAAAAACAGGAACGTGCTGGACTCGAGTCTCGCATTCTTGGCTGTGCTAATCTTACCGAAATGTTAGCCAGTCTCACAAAACCCCGTATTTTTGTGCTTTCTGTTCCCGCGGGTGCACCCGTCGATGGTGTCTGTAGTGCTTTGATTTCTGCCGGAATTGAGTCCGATGATATTGTTATCGACACAGGTAACAGTTTATGGACTGACACTGTTGAGCGTGAAGCGCGCTACAAAGGTCAGTTTGTATTTTTCAGCTCTGCGGTTTCGGGCGGCGAAGTCGGTGCGCGTTTCGGCCCCTCACTTATGCCTAGCGGTGATATCGATGCATGGCACCATGTTGCGCCGATTTGGAAAGCGATTGCCGCTAAGGTTGATGCCAAAACTGGGCTACCTATCGAACGCTTCGAGCCGGGTAATCCCGTGACAGAAGGCGAGCCATGCACGACTTATATTGGCCCCGCGGGTTCTGGCCATTATGTGAAAATGGTGCACAACGGTATCGAATACGCTGATATGCAGTTGATTTGCGAAGCGTATCAAATGCTGCATGACGGCTTAGGTATGAGCGCTGCAGAAGTCGGCGATGTGTTTGAACGCTGGAACAAAGGCAGTTTAAACAGCTATTTGATGGGGATCAGTGCCGAAGTATTAAAACAGGCCGATCCATTAACGGGTAAACCGCTGGTGGAAATGATCTTAGATAAAGCGGGCCAAAAAGGCACGGGTTTGTGGACGGCCGTGAGCAGTTTACAAATTGGTTGCCCTGCACCTACGATTGCTGAAGCTGTGTATGCGCGCGCCGTAAGTACCCAAAAATCCTTACGTCTACAACTCAGCCAGAAATTGGCTGGGCCAAATGCACCTGGTATCGATGACGCACAAAAAGCACTGTTGATTGAAGCCCTTGAAAGCGCGTTATATTGCGCGAAAGTGTGTTGTTACGCCCAAGGCTTCCAGTTGATGGCGATGACGGCTCATGAACAAAAATGGCAGTTAGACTTTGCTGAAATTGCAAAAATTTGGCGTGCGGGTTGTATTATTCGCGCGACTTTCTTGCAATCAATCACTCAAGCCTATGAAGACAAATCTGATCTTAGCAATCTGTTGATGGCGGACAGTTTTGCGTCAGCCTTATCTGAAAAGCAAGGCCTATGGCGCACTGCGGTAGCGACTGCGGTAATGCAAGGTATTCCAGCGCCGTGTATTAGCTCAGCACTGGCATATTACGACAGTTACCGCTGCGAAACATTACCGGCAAACTTGCTCCAAGGTCAGCGTGATTTTTTCGGTTCCCATACATTTGAGCGTATCGATACCCCAGCCGGCGAGAAATATCACTTAGATTGGAGCGCTAAAGAGCGCACCTTAGCTAAGGTTTAAGCCTAAGGTTTAAATCTAATGTTTAGCCTGTTATTGAAATGAAAGACGCCCCTTATCGAGTGGCGTTTTTGTTTATGGTCGATGATTTTATAACGGGCTATAACTTTTTGACTTCAATTCATTTTAAGTCACTAAGCTAAATCTTAAGCTTGAATTCCTAAGTATTCAGCTCAGATGAAAAGGCGATCAGCTTTTGCCAGAGTGCTTGGGCGACGGGGCCTAAAGGTGAGTGGGGTTTTCGCATCACATAGTAATCGAGTTGAATGTTGTTTTGCCTTTCACGCAGATCCAGTGCAATCAACGCGCCCTGTTTGAGTGAATCTTCAATCATATAGTGCGGCAGCTTGCCCCAGCCCATACCACTTTGAATAAGCATTTTCTTAGTATAAAAATCATTAACATACCAACGTCGTTGCCCCGCCTGTACCCCAAACTCAATATTCGCAGTGCCTGAGCCTGTATCTTGGATCACGATTTGGTATTCATTAACGAGCTCTCGTGCGTAGGTCAGTGTCGGATGACGCTCAAGCATGCGCGGTGCTGCAACATCGAGAAGGCTACCGGAAAAAAGATAGGCTAATTCTAAATGGCTCGAACGTATGGGCTCAATTCCGCCTGCGGAGATGATGATTTCAGCTTTATCTTGATTCAGCGCTTCGAGTGCACCAGTTAAAAACTCTTGTTTGAGAATAATTTGGGTATAGGGAAACTCATTTTGAGTCAGCTCTAAAATCGGCAAAATTCGAGCGAGATTAAAGGAGGCTTCAAAAGCTAAGGTGATGCTTGCTTCGTTACCTTTGGCTAAATGCTTCGCTACTTGCTTCATTTCTTGCGCTTCATTCAGTACCCGCAGGGTATGTTGCAGCAGTTTTCGACCTTGCTCAGTGATGGCGAGTCGATAACCTTCGCGATTAAACAGGATAAGATCGAGTTGGGATTCTAACTGTTTGATACTTTGGCTAATGGCGGGTTGGGTTTTATGTAGCTTGTCACTGGCAGCTTTGAGTGAGCCCGCCTCAGCTACGGTTTTAAACATCAGCAGTTGGTCTAAGGTCACAAGGATTGCTCGCAAGTTATAAATTATTAGTTTATGAGATATTAGATTTTATTCCATATTTATTTATCTTTTATCGGCTCATAATCGATTCCATTCTCACTCGTCGTCTGCGAATTTATGCCCAAGACTGACGGCAAATATCACGTTTAATGGGGTGTGTGCGATGCGATTTTCAAACTTATGTGATACTAAGGGTTCAAGTATCAATGGCTTAGTTGCAGAGGTTGATACACAGAAGTTATTCCTTTGTGCCAATACACTCAATCGCGCCGCTGCAACCGTCACATTGGCGATGAGCATAGTGTTTTTCATCTCGGGATTTGCCAAGTTATTTGGCGTGTCTATGTTCCATGTTCCGTTCACATTAATGAATCTTCCCACTGGTTTTGGTTATTTTATTGGTTTGATGGAAGTGATTGGTGCCCTTGGGTTGTGTCTACGTGACTACCGAGTGCTATCGGCGAGCGGTTTACTGGCGATTATGATGGGGGCGATTTATTTCCACTTTAACTATGAAGCGCCGATTAATGCACTGCCGGCATTGAGCTTATCGGCAGGACTCTTTCTGATTATTAAACTCGATGAAATTATTGAGCGTTTAGTGCGATTTCAGCGGCAGTTGGTGCAGAGTCGTTCCGCATTTTAAGCATGCATTGAAGTGTTGTGTAGAACAGTGAGTTAAGTGAGAAATGCTGAGTTTAAAGCCAGTAGTACAGATATAAGTTAATCAACACGAGAGGATTATGATGCAAGTTAACGCGAGTCGTATGCCTGTGCTATTTGTGCCCCATGGTGGTGGCCCTATGCCTTTGCTCAATGATGTTAATCATAGGGAGTTGCGTGCATTTTTAACTTCAGTAACAGCGCCAATGCCAACTCCGAAGGCGATTGTGTTGATCACTGCCCATTGGGAAGAATCTGTGGTGGCTTTGTCGAGTAGCCCAAAGCCAAGTATTTTGTATGATTACTATGGATTTCCACCTGAGGCTTATCAGCTGACATATCCTGCACCCGGTGAGCCAGAATTAGCCGTACAGATTGCGAATATGCTCGCGGATAAGGGCATCGCCGCCCGCTTAGATAGCGAACGCGCATTTGATCACGGTACCTTTGTACCACTTAAGTTAATGTATCCTGAGGCGAATATTCCTGTGGTGCAGATGTCGTTAGTCCACAGCCTCGATCCTAAAACCCATATAGCGATTGGGGAGGCTTTAGCGCCGCTGCGGGACCAAGGGGTGTTGATCGTGGGGT
The DNA here is from genome assembly GCF_019345585.1 of Shewanella sp. NKUCC05_KAH. NCBI lineage: Bacteria > Pseudomonadati > Pseudomonadota > Gammaproteobacteria > Alteromonadales > Shewanellaceae > Shewanella > Shewanella sp. NKUCC05_KAH. Next base: position 21,838 of record NZ_JAHKQZ010000005.1, on the reverse strand, counting down.
CTGGCATGTCGTTTCACAATATGCGGGCTTTTTTCTCAAGCGATCTCACAGTGCAAAGCCGCAGTGCAGAATTTGATCATTGGTTGACGCAAACTTTAACGGCAAGTGTTAGTTTTGCCGAGGTAAAAACAGCATTAACTCATTGGCAATCAGCCCCTGAAGCGCGTTTCAGTCATCCGCGGGAAGAGCATTTATTACCGCTACATGTGTGTTTTGGTGCAGGCCATAATGGTTCATCCCATGCCGAACGCAACTTTAATGGTATTTTGTTAAACACTTTGATCTCTGGTTATATTTGGCAATAAATGGGGGTAGGATTTCCCTCGTCGATAATAAGCCAAATTGAAGTCGTGCAGCATCCAATAAAAAAGGTTCGTATCTATCGAAGATATGAACCTTTTTATATTCAGCATTGAGCTGTGGTGTAGCATTAGCTTAGCGGATTTACTCTTATGCGGTAAAAACTAAACCCACGCTAAACAAGGTACTGAAAATCATGGTTAACTTAGCTGTGCGGCCGAGTAACGGATTTAAGGCTTCACCAGAAACCGCATAAAAATCGCTACTGAGTTTACGGGCAATAAGCAGAGATAATCCCGCAAGTAGTACTGGTAAACCGGGTAGAATACCGAATAAAAAGCCAGCGATGACTAGGCCAAAGGGCAAATAGATTAAGGCTTGATAAAGCACTTTTGCCTGAGCTTCGCCGATACGTACCGCTAGAGTATGCTTGCCCGCTTGGGTGTCGGTACGGATGTCGCGAGTGTTATTCACCAACATAATCGCAGCGTTAAATAAGCCAATTGCACAGCCTAATAACCAAGCATTAATAGTCGTATCGCCTGCCTGCAAATAATAACTGCCCACCACTGCAACTAAGCCAAAAAAGACAAATGCCGCGACTTCACCGAGCCCATGGGAGGCGAGGGGATAGGGGCCACCACTGTAGCCAAGAGCACCTAAAATAGCGGCTGCGGCGAGAATGGCGATGGGCCAGCCTCCGTGCCAAATCAGATATGATCCCACGGCAAGCGCCATTAAGAGACAAAATATCATGGCATTGCGAACGCTTGTTGGTGAAATTAAACCACTTTGAGTCACGCGAACGGGCCCTAAGCGCTCGTCTGTATCTATGCCGTTTTTAAAATCAAAATAGTCGTTAGCGAGGTTGACGGCGATTTGTAATAAGACAGCACACAACATTGAAGTGGCAGCGATTAACCAGCTGTAACTCTCAAGATGCAGGGCGAGAATGTTGCCTATCAGTAGGGGACCTATGGCCGCGGGTAGCGTACGGGGTCTTATTGCTAAAATCCAAGGATTCATGGCGTCCAGTCGTTATTGGTAAATGGAAATGGTACCGAGCAAGGGCTCAATTAGCGCATAGCATAACAAGATTTAACACGAAAGTGAGCACTATCTAATAAACGCATTTAACAGAGTTTGAATTGGCGCACATATGTTCACTGATGCAGGATGAGATTTGTCGTTAAGTTCAAAGAAAATCAAAAAAGTCTGTGTTTCCATAGTTAATGTCGATGGAGGCTTTGTGCTGTCCATGACATAGGCGTAACGCTAAATACTCTGTTTAGTAAATAGCATAGGCGGTTGTTACCCTATGCTCGTTATTTTTTGCCGCTACAACAATGCCGATAAGGACATATTTGGATGCGTTTTGACAATAAGGTGGCATTAGTCACTGGGGCTGCGGCTGGGTTAGGTCGAGCGTATGCCATCATGTTGGCTGAACGGGGGGCAAAAGTGATACTCGTCGACCAGCCGTTATCGTCCTATGAGTCAATTTCCACCGACGGCACTCAGACGAGCCAAGCCAACTTAGAATTAATGCAGACCTATTGCAGCATTATTAAACTTGGTGGAGATTGCATTTATTTTGTGCTTGATGTGAGTCAGCGAAATGAAGTGAACTGCATGATCGAAGAGGTGATCCTACGCTGGCATCGCATTGATATCTTGATTAATAACGCGGGCGTTTATGGTGCTTGTCCCTTTGAGCACATTAAACTTGAGCAGTGGCAACGGCAATTGGATGTCGATCTCAATGGCAGCTTTTATCTCACTCAAGCTGTTTGGCCCTATATGCAACAACAGCATTTTGGCCGGATAATGATGACAACGGGAGTTTCGGCCTTGTTCGGTGACTTGCATCAAGTTGGTTTTAGTGCGAGCAAGATGGCGCTGGTTGGCATGGTGAATAGCTTATCATTAGAAGGTGAAATTCATAATATTCGAGTCAATAGTTTATGCCCTCAGGCCGTAACCGCGATGACGGCCAAACATTTAGCGAGTGCGATTCAGCCGCTATTTTCCTTTGAATCATTAACGGCTACTACGGCTTTCTTGGTGAGTGAACAGGCGCCAAATGGTCAACATCTACTCGCCGGAGCGGGCAGTGTTAGCCACGGCATGTTTGTCGAGTTTCAGCCTATGTATTTTAATGAAGGTCTTTTTACGCCAGATAACCTCGCGCAGCAGTGGCCACAGTTACACCAATCCTTCCCCGTGACTTTGCACTCCTGTGGAGAGGATAAAGTGTTGTCTTGGTCTAAGTTAAGTGCGCTAGAACATCACATTAAAATCGATTGATTCATCATGCTTGTATTTGAACTAAGCCTGCATCTATAGCGATTTAAATGCAGTAAATGGCCGTAGATGCTAACCACAATAAACAACATAGATAATCCAGCGTGCCTCGTTTAATTCCTCACCGTTGGAGTGATGATTTGATTGTGAATAATCGATAGAAGACTGGTCAGCCTAAGGCTAACTGAGTTACCCTTTAAGATTAATTGCTAATTACGCAGTAGGATCCCATGAGTCAGGTATTAGACGATCTTTTATCATTACTTTCCCTTGAGCAAATTGAAATTGGCCTCTTTCGTGGTCAAAGCCAAGATCTGGGTTTTGGGCATGTGTTTGGTGGTCAAGTGATGGGCCAAGCACTGAGCGCCGCAAAACAGACAGTAGCTGCTGAGCGTAAGATCCATTCATTACACTCCTACTTTTTACGTGCAGGTGACGAGAAGTTGCCGATTGTTTACGAAGTAGAAAATATGCGTGATGGCGGTAGTTTTAGCGCTCGTCGGGTTAGTGCTATTCAAAAAGGTCGCCCTATTTTTCATATGACCTGCTCCTTCCAAGAACCTGAGGAAGGCTTTAGTCATCAAGCCGCTATGCCGCAAGTGCCCGGACCTGAAGGTTTGTTGAATCAGCAGGAATTGGCGCTGACGATGCGGGATAAAGTACCGCCGAGCATACTTGAAAAGTTTATGGCCGATGCGCCAATTGAGATGCGATTGGTCAATCCACTGCACCCTTTTGCGCCTAAAGAAACCGAGCCGTACCGTTATGTTTGGATGAGGGCTAATGGTCCTATGCCAAATGATGCCCATATCCATGAATATTTACTCGCCTATGCCTCAGACTTTAACTTTTTAGTCACGGCAGCTCAGCCCCACGGTGTATCCTTCTTAAGTCCTGGGGTACGAATGGCGACGATCGACCATGCGATGTGGTTCCACCGCCCGATTAATATGGGAGAGTGGTTGCTTTACAGTATCGATAGCCCTAATGCTAGCGGTGGCAGAGGTTACGTCAGAGGGCAGTTTTTCAATCAACAAGGCGAGTTAGTGGCTTCTTCTACCCAAGAAGGCCTGATACGCATGGTAAAAGGACGTTAGTATGTATCTGAAAATAAAATCGTTTATATTGTTCTCTCTCATGGCTGTCTTGCTCAATGGCTGCGTGACTGTAACACCTGAACAACCGATTATCATCAATGGCGCAGCTGGCTATCTAGAGAAGATCCCATTACCTCAAGGCTGCCAAATCATTATTGCCATTATTGATTTGAATACTCCAGGTGTTATCGTCGCACAAAAAACCTTCAATATCGCCAGAGCACCTGTGCCATTTAAATTTACACTGCCCGCTAAATCGATCGATAAAAGTATCCAATATGGCGTAGTGGCGATGATCAAGTTTCAAGACCAAGTGATCTTCCAAACCTATGACAGGTTCCCAGTTATCAATAATGATAAGTTCACGACAGAAGTGTTAATGAAAGCGGTTATGGCGAATTAACCACTGGCCATAACTGCAATAATATTGTTTTTATATTGATGAAGATTTAGCCCTTTCAATTCGATATTGAAAGGGCTTTTTTGTGGTCAATAATCCGCTTGCTATGCTGTAAATGTGAGATTAAGTATTAATTTGCTCTATACAGGATTAAGAATATTAATGCATAAGTTAGTTAATTTTTATAAGGGGTATCATTTTGTAAAATATTATACAAATACAAAATGCATACAATTTGTTAATTTAACGTTTCGTTTTTTGGTGATCTGTTGTTTCAGCTTATGGTATTTTGTGTTTATTTTGTAACTAATGATATTTATAAAAGAGAGTATTTATTTACGGGGATTTATTCTGTTTAACCTAATGCTATTTTTGAGCCGACACTTAAAGGTTAATTTTAACGCTATGATTTAATGTTTATTATTTGTTTTTATCGACTTTATACTACGACTTATCGTTGGGACATAAAACAGTCGGATAAAGGTTCTATGGATTTATTTTAACAAGGTATGAGGTTGTTCATCATTTACCGAATTACGTTCTGTTAATTTGCTGTTTTAATTTGTATCATCGCGTGTTACAAATTGTCGCGATAAAACTCAGTGATCATCATCACAGTAAATTGAATGGTTATTCATAAAAAATGTCAGTTACGGGTGATGTTTTTGGTTGTCGCAGCGTTTTCATGCCACCCAAACCTGAGTTTTATAAATCATACAACTTATAAGAATTAGGGAAGTCACAATGAAAACTAAAATAGCATTAGCAGTGTCTATGGCACTGTTATCGTCGGCGACAAATGCACAAACCGTATTATCACCTACGGGTGAAACCCTGCAGTTAGATATTCCAAGTGAATTACAAGTCACTTCATTACGCGGTAACGCTGCCGGAGCGGAGGTTAAGTTTGTACCAGAAGCAGATTTAGGTGAGGGTGAATATACTTATATCGTCCGTTTACGCGATAGTTCGGTTGCTAATTACCAAGGAACTATTCCAGGATTGAAAGCGACTAGTTCACAAAGAGTGCAGGTAAACGGTACTTCAAAAGTTGCTGTGAACGGTAAACTTGATGCTTCTAAAGCTGAAGTCAAAAGTTATGTTAGTTATTTGAAAGTAAAACAGAACCGATTTTTAGCTAACGCGAGTGCGGCTATTGGCACCAATCTGCAACCATTAACGACATATCAGTATGCGTTAAATGGTATGGCGGTTCGCATGACTCAAGCTCAAGCGAAGAAAATGGCTGAGTTACCTGAGGTTGCGTTTGTTGAGCGCGAGCGCATGGAGCAAATGGAAACCGACGTCAGTCAAGCGCTTATCGGTTCTCCTAATGTATGGGATGGCAGCGCGACGGGCACGAAAGCCATGGGTGAAGGCGTGATCGTCGGTATTATCGACTCAGGTATTAACTCAGATCATGCTTCTTTCGCTGATGTTGGCCAAGATGGCTATGACCACACAAACCCATTAGGTCAAGGCATCTATATTGGTGATTGTAAAACTGATTTCGCGAGCATGTGTAATGACAAGTTGATTGGAGTTCGCAGTTACTCTGAGATAACAAATAACTACGACGATGCAAAAGTGTTTGGTGACACCCCTCCAGCTAAAAATGGTGAGGATTACGGTGGGCATGGTACTCACGTTGCGAGTACCGCAGCAGGTAACATCCTAGTGAATGTGCCTTATGTGCAAGGTGAAACAGGTAAGTTAGAAAGCGATGGCATTGCGACAGGCCTTGAATTTAAACAAATCTCAGGTGTGGCCCCCCACGCGAACATCATAGCCTATCAAATTTGTAATCCGGGTAATGCGGGCGACACTTATTCAGGGTGTCCAAGTGCACCGATTTTAAAAGCCTTAGATGATGCGATTAAAGATGGCGTCGATGTGCTGAACTTTTCTATCAGTGGTGGTGGAAACCCGTGGAATAGTGCGACGGAACAAGGTTTTTTAGCCGCGCGTAATGCGGGGATTTTTGCTGCAGTGGCTGCGGGTAACACACGTGCTGCGACAAGCACGAGCCCTGCGATTAATCAAACACCTTACTCTACGCCTAAAAATGCACCTTGGTATACTTCGGTCGCTAACTCGACTCATAACCGTGACATAGTACGCGCCGTGGAATTTAATGGTAAAAACTATCATTACACTGCTGGTTCTGGTCCGGTTCAAACTGAAGTGCTCAAAGGTGTTCCCCTTTATGCTGGCGCAATTGATGCGACCAATTTTGAAGCCTGTAAACCGTTCCCAGCAGATGCCTTTAAAGACAAGATCGCCGTTTTAAGACGCGGTGTTTGCTCATTCGATATCAAAGTGGCCGCCGCAATGGAAGCTGGCGCTAAGGGTGTGATTGTTTTCAATAGAGATGGTGAAAATAATGCGCGTCTGACTATGTCGGGGCTGGATAAATTGAATATTCCAGCGGTATTTATTGGTGATATTGATGGCTTAGAATTGATTGCTGCTATGGCGGCAAATCCTGCTCTTGAAATCATGCTGTCTCCAACCCCTAAAGTTGCCAGTAAAGAAGCGGATGTTTTATCTGCCAGTTCATTGATTGGACCTAACCTGACTAACGATGTACTCGTACCCTATGTCGCTGCACCGGGCAGTGACATCTACGCTGCTTATTCCGACCAACAGTTTGGCCATGATGAAACAGGTACAGATCCTGCTGATTTCACTTTGATGTCAGGTACTTCAATGGCGAGTCCTCACGTTGCCGGTGCTGGTGCGTTACTTAAATCGCTGCATAAGGATTGGACGCCAGACAACATTCGTTCTGCGCTAATGATGACGTCAACGACAGCCCAAGCCATGAAAAAAGCCGATGGTAAAACCGTTGCTGATCCGTTTGACGTAGGAGCCGGTCGTATTCGTGTTGATTTAGCGGCAAAAACGGGCTTAGTGATGGATGAAAGTGCCTTAAACTACGAGATTGCTAATCCTTCGACAGGTGGCGATCCACGTAAGCTAAACATTCCAAGCATGGCTGATTCACGTTGTATTGATACTTGTACTTGGACACGTATTGTTACTGCAACGGCTGATGGTAGCTGGACTGCAAAAGGCGTTTCCGCAACGGATAAATTCGCGTTAACTGTGACGCCAGAAAGCTTTAATCTCAAAAAAGGTGAAAGCCAAACGATTACAGTGACTGCGGATGTGACTGACGTCGGTGCAAGTTGGGGCTTTGGTAACTTAGTATTAACGTCCGATACTTTCCCAACGGCTAATATGCCGATCGTAGCTAAGATAGCTAAACGCGATTTACCTGCTTTGGTTAATGTTTCAGCCTCACGTGATGCAGATGAACGTAATTTGGCGCACTTGAAAGCGATTGATCTACCGGGTGTTGCGGCGACAGTGACTGCACTTAAATTAAGCGCTACTTATGAATCAAGTGTGAAACAGGATTCAAATACCGATAGTGCATTTGATGATTTGGCCGATGGCGTAAAAGTATTTAGCTTTAATGTTGAAGATAAAGCTTTATATTTCAATGCATCAATCGGTAATACAACCTCTCCTGACTTAGACATGTTTGTGATACTCGATAAGAAAGACGGTAGCAAGCTTTCTATCGCGGCATCTTCTGCGTTTGGCGGTTCAAAGGAAAGTGTATCCATTAAGAACCCAGTGAAGGGTGAGTATATTGTCGTTGTACAAAACTATCAGGCATCTGCAGCCGATGCGGATGATGCCTTTAGTTTGAAACAAGTAACCTTATACGATGAAGCGGGTGATAACTTAACTGCAAATCTTACGGGTGATCATAAAGATTTCAATGTCAACTTAGCATGGAAACAAGCGATGCTAGTGGGAGATGCTGGCATAGCTATGCTGACGCTGACCACCACTGATGACAAAGTCGCACCTGTTAAAATTCCGGTCGTATTTGAGCGCGTTAGTGATGACGTATTACCTCCTCTAGGCAGTACTGTTTCTGGTGAATTAACACCTGGCACCGCTAAAGTGATGAAGACACGTATTGAAGCGAACAAAACGCAAGAAACCCGTGTTTACACCCTAGAGGCGTTATTACCAGAAGGTCACGAAGTGGCTAATATTAGCCATCAAGGCGCACAAGTGGGCAATAAGATCACTTGGACTATCGAAATGGCCTCAGCTGCTGCGGCATTAGATGTCACCTTTGACTTAGTGCCACGTAAGGCGAGTCAAGGCAACATAGTGGCATTGACCAACAAAGTGAATAACGACTCGGCTGAAATCTTGAAGCAGGAGTATCAATTTGATGTTCCAGAAGTGGCGCCAGTAGCTGTGATTGAAGCTCCTGCCACTGTCCAAGAAGGTAAACCTTTGTTCATCGATGCGAGCAAGTCGTCGGATGCCAACAATGATCCTTTGACCTACAAATGGACTCAGTTAGGGGGCGCCAGCTTTAACTTTGACGCTAATGCGGCCAAGCTTAATCTCGTTGCACCAAACGTGAGTGGCTCTGCTCAGACGGTTTCATTCCAACTGACAGTGTCTGATAACCACGGCAATAAAGATTCAAGTGTTGTGTCTGTATCTGTGACTGAAACACCAGCCAAGAAAGATGATGGTGGTGCCTTAGGTTGGTTAAGCTTGTTGTTGCTACCTTTTGCTTTTGGTCGTCGTAAACAAGGCTAAACCCTCAGAGTAAAATCGGAAGGTTTAATGGTAAGAGTGAAGGGCTGATATTGATATCAGCCCTTTTTGTATTTGCTGGTTTGGGTTAGCGATTTGACATTAAAAAATCGACAAAGGCGCGGTCTGCTTGGCTGACGGGGCGCTGCTTTTTCCATGCAATATGGAGGTTTAAAAATACCGGTGGATCGAAGGGTTTGGCTAAAATGTCATCTTTTGAGCTTATCGCCATCTCAAGTACACTGGTGATCCCAAATCCTTGGGAAACAATCTGTTTAATCAGATTAATAAGATTGGTCTCGAAGGCAATATTGGGCTTTTTGCCTAATTCTTTGGCTTGAGAGAGTATCCACTCACGGTGGAAATAACCTGTTTTGAACATCACTAATTCATGGTCGAAAAAGTCATGTAGACTCACAGCGCTATGTTCTGCTAAAGGGTGTTCAGCACCCATGGCGATCACCATTTGCTCACGGATCAACAGCTGACTATCAAATTCGGGTTGTAGGTCTTGGGCGGTAATGATCGCAATATCCACTTCTTCCTGTTGCAACATGCGCAGTGCATCCCGCGTCCCGCCTTCAAACAGTGATAGTTTCAACTCGGGGTATTTATGCCGAAAAGCCATTAAGCGCGAGGGGAGATAGAAAGAACCCAGCATGCCCGGCACGGCAATGCGGACCTCTCCCGAGGTGAGATTGGCCATGGCGCGGATTTGCGCTTCGGCCTGCTTAACTTGTTTTAGGATCAAAGTGGCGTGTTGATGCAGGACTATACCTTCGGCCGTGAGTGTGAGCAGTTTATCATTCTTGTTGCTCGTACGATTGACTAAGGTGACGCCGAGTGCGACCTCTAAGCGCTTGATACTTTGACTTAACGCGGGCTGAGCCATATTCAGTTTCTTGGCTGCGGCGGTAAAGCTGCCGGTATTGGCAAGGGCATCTAAATGTTTGAGTTGGCGAATATCCATTAATCGGGCTCGTACTATTTTATCAGTGGCAAGAAGTGTACTTTTGGTGCGCTATTTCTATAACAAAAATCAATGATTACGATAGAAATTATCTATTATTGTTATGTTATGCCCAGTGATAATCTTTGTCTATCCTATGAGTGATACTTGGTCGAGGCTCCCGTGCAAGCCGTATTAGATACTATGATTGACAATAAACAGCGTGACACCCGATTGATGTGGGCGCTCTGCGTCGCTTCAGTGGTGGTCTATATCAACTTGTATTTAATGCAAGGCATGTTGCCGCTGATTGCGGAACATTTTGCGGTATCAGGCTCTAAAGCAACCTTGATCCTGTCGGTGACCAGTTTTTCCTTAGCCTTTTCATTGCTCTTGTATGCGGTACTGTCAGATCGTATCGGTCGACACACTCCAATTATTGTCAGCTTGTGGTTATTGGCATTGTCTAACTTACTATTAATCTGGGCGCCGGATTTTAATGGATTAGTGCTAGTGCGATTGCTACAAGGTGCATTACTCGCTGCCGTACCTGCGATTGCCATGGCATACTTTAAGGAGCAATTATCACCGAGCACTATGCTGAAAGCCGCAGGTATTTATATTATGGCGAACAGTATTGGCGGGATTGTTGGACGTCTGCTCGGTGGTTTAATGTCGCAGTTTTTATCTTGGCAAGAATCTATGTGGTTGCTGTTTCTCGTGACGTTAGCGGGGGTGGCTTTAGTGAACTATTTGCTGCCTTCACTTGCCGATGCGCAGTCGATGTCACCCAGTAACACTGAGCCTTCCTTATCAAAACGCGCCCGTTTAGCGCAAGATCTTCATGGCTTTAGTCATCATCTCACCGATGCGCAAATGCGTTTAGTCTACGCGATTGGTGGTTTGACCTTCATGATGATGGTGAATCAATTTAGTTTTATTCAACTGCATTTGATGGCTCCACCCTATGAATGGAGTCGTTTCCAAGCTACCTTGATTTTCCTGTGTTATTCCAGCGGCACTGTTGCGTCATATTTTACTGCTAAATGGCTCGCCAAATTTGGCCAACATAAGTTGTATCAGTGGTCTTGGTGCGTGATGTTACTCGGTAGTTTATTGACCCTGTTTGATACGACCTTAACCATTAGCTTAGGTTTTTTAATGACCGCCTGTGGGTTCTTCCTTACCCACAGTTGTTGTAATTCCTTTGTTGCAATGCGGGCCAGTCGTGATCGAGCTAAGGCAACATCACTCTATTTATGCTGTTATTACTTAGGTGCTGCGATTGGCGGCCCTTATTTGATGATGTTTTGGCACGAGGCACAGTGGCGCGGTGTGGTGATGGGATCGTTAACCTTATTAGCCTTGATCGCCTTAGCTATCACCCGTTTGCATTACCATCAAACTCATGTCAAACGGGCGTTGGTCTAAAGCTTAAATATGCCTTTTAGTCATCGGAATTAATGTACTGTTTGCGGTCTAAATCGTATTTACGCATTTTGTCGTAGAGGGTTTTTCGGGGCAGTTCTAGCTGCTCCATTGTCTGCTTAATACTGCCCTTGTTGTGGCTAAGTGCTTCTTCAATCAGTACCCGTTCAAAAAACTCTACCCTTTGTAGCAAGGACATACTCGAGTGCAGGCTTGGAGTATTGCCTAATGTGCCAGCAAAGGCGGCTTCTCCGCCCAGCAGCACAAAGCGTTCGGCGAGATTACGTAACTCACGCACATTGCCTGGCCAGTCGTGGGAAGTAAGTATCGCGTTTTGCTCCGCATTTAAGGCGATAAGCGCTTTGTGATAGCGTGCCGATGCGACGCGGGCAAAGTGTAAAAAGAGTAACGGAATATCTTCACGGCGATCTCTCAGGGGAGGGATGGGCACAGTCACCAGATTTAAGCGATACAACAAGTCTTGGCGAAATTCCCCGGTGTCACACAGACCTTTTAAATCGACTTTTGTAGCCGCAATCACGCGAATATCTAAGTTGATGCTCTTGTTAGAGCCTAAACGTTCAACCTTACGATCTTCAAGCACTCGCAGCAGTTTTACTTGCAGCGACAGTGGCGTACTCTCAATTTCATCTAAAAATAACGTGCCACCATTGGCATATTCAAACTTACCAATGCGCATCTTATCGACGCCGGTAAAGGCACCCGCTTCGGCGCCAAAGAGCTCACTTTCAATCAGGTTTTCGGGGATCGCACCACAGTTTATGGCGACAAAGTTGGCTTGGCTGCGGCTACTGTGGTCGTGTAAATAGCGGGCAACAAGTTCTTTACCTGTACCGGTTTCGCCTTCAATTAACACATCCGCAGGCGTATCTATCACTTGCGTTATGATGTGGCGCATACGGTTGATGCCGACACTGTTACCCAAAATACGAGGGCCCGGTACGCTTTGGCTTTCGAGATCCTTTTTAAGCTTGCGGTTCTCTAAGGTCAGACTGCGTTTTTCTAAGGCGCGTTTAACCACATCGAGTATATGTTCGTTATTAAAGGGTTTTTCGAGAAAGTCGTAGGCGCCTTGTTTTAACGCATTGACTGCCATGGCAATATCACCAAAACCAGTGAGTAGGACAACGGGGAGATCGGGATCTTGCAGACGGATTTGTTGCATTAAGCTGATGCCGTCTAATTGTGGCATGTTGACATCCGATATCACCATTCCCGCCCAATCTTTATGCAGCAACTTAGCGATACCTTTGGGTTCTGTGGTGGCAAGCGCCTTAATGCCCTCCAGTTCAAATAGTTGAACGAGAACTGTGCCTATGTGCGGCTCATCGTCGATGATGAGAACAGAATAATCTTGAATTGAATTGGGCACACTCATAAAACTAACGTTCCTCGAGCAAGTAAATAGGTAAAATAATCTGGAAAATAGCGCCACCCTCTTCGGCATTGGCAACGTTAATTTGGCCTTGCATGGATTCGATAATACGTTGTGAAATCGATAAGCCTAGCCCCAGTCCGTGCCGTTCGTTGGTGGTAAAGTAGGGTTCGAAGATTTTCTCCATTTGGCTTTCACGTACACCAGGGCCTGAATCTTGGATACTGATGCAAAACTTATCTTCACTGGTCACGCGGATAACCAATTGGCGTTTAACCGATTGTTGCATAGCGACAATGGCGTTGCTCATAATGTTGACAAACACTTGTTGTAATCTAACCTTATCGCCCCAAACCTGATAGTTGCCGTTGGGTAATTGCACATCGAGTTCAACACCCTGTTTATCAATTGCAGGTTGAACTATGGTCAGGGCTTGCTTGATACAGCGGCCAATATCGGTTGCGCTATCAGCGCCTTGGCTCTTGCGGGTAAAGCTTTTAAATTGCCCAACAATATCGGCTAATCTATCGGTAAGTTCAATAATAATCTTGATATTATCCAGTGCCTTATCTTGCATATCACGGGCGAGAAAAGTTTGGGTATTTTGGGCATAGCTGCGAAGTGCCGCGAGTGGTTGATTGAGTTCATGGTTAATACTGGCAGATAAACTGCCTATCACTGTCAGTTTTGCCGCTTGGATCAGCTCATCTTGAGTATCTTTGAGTTGATTGTTGGCCTGCTGTAAGTCCTGAGTGCGTTCTTCAACTCGCTGTTCTAATAGGCTTTGCGCTAGTTGCATTCGGTGTAGATTGCGACGGCGCTCGGCGTTAAATAGGATGCTGAGTGCCAGCAAAAGATAAATACTGGCTGACAGTAACATCAGTGCGGGCAAAGAGGTCAGTAAAGGTTTGATTGGCGCTAAGATGTGTACTCGCCAGCCTGCCTTCGCCATTGATTGGTGGATGTCCATGTATTGTTCATGGTCTGTACCCGTTTGCAGCTGGTAGAGCATAGCTTGACTACCACTTTCATAGGGCGGCTTCATCAACAACTCTCCTATGGGACGTTCTGCATAGCGTTTAGAGGCATTAAGGGCATATTGCTTGGCTTGGGTAAGCGGGGTTAGTGATTTTAACCGCCATTCATCGATACTGGAAATAAAGACGATATCTTCAGGATCACTGATAAGGAACTGATACTGACCCGCAATCGCGATACTGGTACTTTGTTGCTCTATGTCGGCAATATTAACTTTGACTATGATGGCCCCAAGTATGCCTTTACCACCTTGTTGATAAATAGGGTAAGAGAAATAAAATCCGCGCTTATCTGAGCTGGTACCCACTGCGTAATAACGGCCTAGATTGCCCGAGATAGCATCTGTGTAATAGGGTCTAAAGGAGTAGTCCTTGCCAATAAAGGAAAAACTTTGTTGCCAGTTACTGGCGGCAATGGCGATACCTAAGGCATCGATCAGATAGATATCGGATGCTTCGGTGACATGCTGAATTTCTTCGAGATATAAATTAAGCTCTTGGACTTTATCAGGATTCTGCTGGTCGTTCAGGACATTGGCGAGCATTGGGTTAGTCGAGAGCACGTGGGGAATACTTTCGTAGCGCGATAGTGCACCATCGAGAAAACTGACTAATTCCTTTAGTTGTTTCTCCGATTGCTTTTGGATCTCGATTTTACCTTGATGCAAATGCACCCAGTAGGTCAGTTTGAGGGTTGCAAATAGGCCTGCAAGTAACACAACGGTCAGAAAGAGGCGTTTCTTGGCCTTAGGCGTCATGGGCAACATGGTGGTTATCCTGATAAAGCAACGGGATCAATAACTGATACTGCGCATAATAAAACAAAGCGAGCCTGACTAGGCTCGCTTAAAATCTATCTGTAATCAAGGGGTAATCTCACAACCTTGAATTGCAGACTAATATCCACGCATCGAATCCAACCATTCAGGTAAGAAGAGTGAAATCTGTGGTACGTAAGTAATCAGGGCTAAGAAGGCTAGCATCACGAGTAACCAAGGTAGAACCGACTGAATCACCCAACCAATACTGCGTCCCGTGATCCCAGCGGTGACAAAGAGATTGAGTCCCACCGGCGGCGTTAGCATACCGATCTCCATGTTCACGACCATTATGATACCTAAGTGGATAGGATCTATGCCTAATTGCGTTGCAATAGGGAACAGAATTGGCGCCATAATGAGTACAATCGCCGATGGCTCCATAAAGTTACCGGCAGCAAGCAACAGTAAGTTAACGATGATCAGGAATCCCCAGGCGGGTAAACCCATGCTAACAATATACTCAGCAATAATGTGAGGGATACGTTCTGTGGTTAATACATGCGCAAATAGCATAGCGTTAGCTATGATAAACAGCAGCATGATACTGACCTTGGCACCATCGCGCACAACATGACGTATGTCTTTGTCGATAGGCGTTTTAATCAGTCCTAAGAACATATGGCCTAAGTTACGCGCAGTTGCTTTGGCTAAGTTTTCACCTTGATTACGCCATGCCACGTCTTTTAATGGCCCGATATCACGGTAGCCAAATACTGCAATAAGGTAAGCATATACACAAGCCACAGCTGATGCTTCGGTTGGGCTCGCAACGCCACCATAGATAGAGCCTAATACGATAAAGATGAGTGCTAATCCACCCATTGCCTTGGCACTTGAAATCCCCAGTTGTTTAACGCCAGGAAAAGGACGTGAGGGCAAGTTTTTAAAGCGGGCAACGATATAAATGACGATCATCAATATAAATCCCATCATTAAACCTGGGATTAAGCCTGCCATAAACATTTTTGCAGCCGATACTTCCGTTGCTGCGGCATACACTAACATGACGATTGAAGGTGGGATCAAAATCCCGAGAGTGCCAGAGGTCGTGATCACGCCTGCAGCAAATTTTTCGGGATAACCTGCTTTTACCATGCCGACTATGACGATAGAACCAATTGCCGCAACAGTCGCAGGAGATGATCCAGAAACCGCAGCAAACAGCATACACGCCATAACGGATGCCATCGCTAATCCACCACGGACATGTCCAATACTGTCCATGGCAAAATCGATAATCCGTCTAGCAACACCACCCGTTGATAGGAAGGCGGATGACAGAATAAAGAAGGGGATAGCGAGTAAAGTGTAATGCTCTGATGAAGACTCATACAGCTTGAGTGCAACTGAGGCTAAGGAATCATTCGAGAACAATAAAATCGTCAGCATGCTGGAAAAACCTAATGCAATAGCGATAGGCATACCGAGAAACATACATACGAATAGGGCGGTAAATAGGGTTGCAATAGCCATTATTTAGCCTCCTTTTGGTCAGAGACTGGATCTACTTTAGCGTTTTTAGCGCTCTCATCGATTAAATGCATACTTTCTTTCGCTTCATCGGCAAATTGGAAGCCTGAGACTTGGTCACGCAGAATGGCGATAAAGAGTTCGACGAAACGCCAAGTCAACATAAAAAAGCCAATAATTAAAATACTTTGAGATAACCAAATCGGTATTGCGCCATCTTCAATATCGATTTTTAAAGTGTTCCAAGCAAAATCTGGATCAAGGCTTTTTAATATAAATTGTGGGAAATGTATGTCTTCCATAGGCAAACCGATTTGATACATTTGGCTTAAATAATCCCAACTGCCTTTTAAAAAGAGTCCGCAATAGACTATACAAACAAAGGCGGTAATAAGAGATACTATCTTTTTAGCCTTTGGTGCTAAATTTTTAACAAACGCATCGACACCAATATGGGCACCGACTTTAACCCCATAGGACATACCAAATAACACAAACCAACCGCAAAAGGTTAATGTAAGTTCTTGGATCCAAAGAAAACCCGTGTTGAAGAAGAAGCGAGCGACTACTTCTGAAAACACTAGCAGCGTCATCAGAGTGATCAATAAATTGAGCACACCTTCTTCAATATAACCAAATATTCGCGATATCACAGCCATAATCCCCTCGCTGAAATGGCCGCCTAAGCTCGGTTGAGCTTAAGCGGCTATTATCATTATTATTTATTTGCAGCTACAGCAGCATCAATCACATCTTTACCGATTTGATCTTCAAACTTAGCCCAAACAGGTTTCATTACCTCAACCCATTTTTGACGTTCAGCAGGAGACAGGGTCACTAACTGTGAACGTTTAGAATCAAGGATTAACTGTTTGTCTTCATTGTCTTTTTCAGCGGCAATCTTGTTACCTAATGCGATAGATTCGTCTAAAGCTTCTTTGATGATCTTACGTTTGTCAGCAGGTAGACCTTTCCAGAAAGTGTCAGAGGTCACGACCATATAGTCGAGAACACCGTGATTACTTTCAGTGATTTGGCTTTGCACTTCATAGAACTTTTGTGAATAAGTATTTGACCAAGTGTTTTCTTGACCATCGATAGCGCGGGTTTGCAGTAGGGTAAATACTTCAGAGAAAGGTTTTTTCACAGGGATTGCACCAACAGCATCAAACTGGGCTGCTAGAACATCAGATGCCATAACGCGGAATTTCAAGCCTTTTGCATCAGCAGGATTTTTAAGTGGTGTGTTAGATGAGAACTGTTTCATACCATTGTGTAAATAACCCAGACCGACAATTCCTTTACGGCTCATGGAGTTCAGTAATGTTTGACCAGCTTCACCTTGTTGGAAACGGTTCACGGCATCCATATCATTGAATAGGAAAGGTAAATCGAATATTTGTAGACGTTTAGTGTAACGCTCAAACTTTGAGAGTGAAGGCGCGACAAATTGTACGTCGTTTAACAGCAGTGCCGCTAGTTCGTTGTTATCCCCAAATAACTGTGAGCTAGGAAATACACTGACTTTGTATTCACCTGGTAAACGTTGTTCAACGAGTTCTTTAAATTTAAGTGCCATTTGGCCTTTAGGTGTGTTTTCTGCCACTACGTGTGAAAACTTAATTTCAATCGGTTCTGCAAATACGTTAAAACTGGTCGCAAATACGGAGGCAACAGCGAGCATTTTGACTAAGGTTTTGAGTGGACGGGTCAATCCAGTTTGTTGATTCAATATCATCTTGAGTTCCTTTTTCTGTTGTTAGGATTTGTCCTCAGTCTTGGTTAGTTTGTTACCAAGTTTGAGTAGGAATACAGCCTTGATTTCCCTGAGGTCTGTCTTACTAAAGGCAAATACCACGCCAACTTACACTGGCTTCTGTAAGTGTTTGGTTACTAAAGTGTAGTTCATTTGATGTTTGTCACACTTTTAGTTTGGTGGGTGAGATCTCGCTCACAGTGATTTTGTGTTTGGGTGGAAACCCACCCATAGTGAAGATCGGCCCCAAATTGACGGCTCTTGTCGTTGCAGATAAATTAAACAAACTTAGTTATTTTGAGATCAAAAAAAGCCGTAAAAGTATGCGATATAACGACAAATATTGTGGTGGGTTGCTTTAGGAGAAGCAGTGTAGGTGAGATGTGAAGTCTAGGGAGGTTAAGTCGATAGCTATCGTAGTCAATCAAGACACAATTCATTTGATGACTGTTAGTCATCCTCTAAAAGAATACGTTTAAGGATAGCATCGCTAGGTAACAAGGCTAAATGGCCTTGTTCATCAAAGTACCAACCGGTAATAAAGCCTTTTTGGCGCATGCTGACGAGATTATGCATGACTTCCCGCGCTTCTTTTAGAGCCGTTTGCTCATCGCAGGCGTGGGTATGCTTTAAATAAGTGGCAATATTGGCAAGAGAAGCGGATTGACTGACGCTGGCCATAATGTTGATCTCCAAAAATGCTAAAGCAGAATGAAATCAGGCTGAGTGTCGATAGTCTTAGTATTTAACGAAGTATAAAATGCCGAACAGCATAATTTATCACTCGCTGATTGAGATCAAGCATAGTTGAGTCAGCGCGCGGGTAAAGTTTATTGGGGGAGGAATATGGTGGTCGCTACTGGGCTCGAACCAGTGACCCCCTCCTTGTAAGGGAGGTGCTCTCCCAGCTGAGCTAAGCGACCTGGGATATAACGTGTGTATTGCAGAATATGGTGGTCGCTACTGGGCTCGAACCAGTGACCCCCTCCTTGTAAGGGAGGTGCTCTCCCAGCTGAGCTAAGCGACCTGGGATATAACATGTGTATTGCAGAATGTGGTGGTCGCTACTGGGCTCGAACCAGTGACCCCCTCCTTGTAAGGGAGGTGCTCTCCCAGCTGAGCTAAGCGACCTGCGCATTCTTAAACTACACAATTTTTAAGTCATTCTCCACTAAAGAATGGTGGTCGCTACTGGGCTCGAACCAGTGACCCCCTCCTTGTAAGGGAGGTGCTCTCCCAGCTGAGCTAAGCGACCTGGGAATGACTTTTACACGTTAATACATTAAGTTATATGGTGGTCGCTACTGGGCTCGAACCAGTGACCCCCTCCTTGTAAGGGAGGTGCTCTCCCAGCTGAGCTAAGCGACCTGGGATATAACATTTTGTATGGCATAATTTCTTTGTAGAAAATATGGTGGTCGATACTGGGCTCGAACCAGTGACCCCCTCCTTGTAAGGGAGGTGCTCTCCCAGCTGAGCTAATCGACCTCGCTGTGTGGAGCCGTATTATAGGGAGGTTCGATCTAGTGTCAACGCTTTTTAGTGAAAAAAGAATTGGTCGCGCTATTTTTGTCCACATTGGCTTAATGCTAATCACGCCGCCGATCAAAGTGTTATTTAATTCGCCAGTCAATGGTACGTAATTTGGACGCTCGCGATTAAATACGAGTTGAACTCATCCCATTCACCTGACTTTTTTGTGGTAAAAGTGCTGAGGAAGTGAGTGATTTATAAAAATTAGTGCATTAATGGCATGAGTATATTGATAGTGTATAGATGCGCGTGTTCGATGGCGCAGATATTTATAGTCGAAGGAATATAGGTGAGAGATTTAGGGGTTGGAATATAAAGCCTGAAAAATCATCTCAAGTGTTAGCATTAATCAATGGTGGTGATAGCAATAGTGCCACCTTTATATATCGCTTTATATTGGCTTCCCTATATAAAGGAGAGGGATTCGCGGCACGATTTAACTAGATAAGTGATACTGTGAAGCTTGTCCCATTTGCAGCGCCTGCTTTGACTGTTAGAATAAGCACACTTTTTTTATCGTGATTGTCTTTATCTAGACGACTTTATATAGGTTAGTGTCCCATTATGACAACTAAGACGCGTTTTGCCCCTAGTCCTACCGGTTTCTTGCATGTTGGTGGTGCCCGTACTGCACTTTATTCTTGGTTACAAGCCCGTGCCAATAACGGTGAGTTTGTATTACGTATTGAAGACACTGATATTGAGCGTTCGACTCAAGCCGCTTGCGATGCGATTTTAGAAGGCATGAACTGGCTAGGTTTGACATGGGACGAGGGCCCATATTACCAAACTAAGCGTTTTGACCGTTATAACGAAATCATTGCTCAAATGTTAGAAAAGGGCACAGCGTATAAATGTTACTGTTCACGTGAGCGAATCGATGCCTTAAGAGAATCACAGGCTGCTAACGGTGAAGCACAAAAGTATGATGGTTGCTGTCGTGACTTACCCGCTCGTGAGACTGATGAACCATTTGTGGTGCGTTTTAAAAATCCAATCGGTGGTTCAGTGGTATTTGATGACCATGTTCGTGGTCGGATTGAATTTTCTAACGATGCATTAGATGACTTGATCATCGCCCGTACCGACGGCGTACCAACCTATAACTTCTGTGTGGTGGTTGATGATTGGGATATGGGGATCACTTGTGTGGTGCGTGGTGAAGATCATATCAACAATACCCCGCGTCAAATCAACATTCTTAAAGCATTAGGGGCGCCGATCCCAGAATATGCACACGTATCTATGATTCTAGGTGATGACGGCGCTAAGTTGTCCAAGCGCCATGGCGCTGTTAGCGTAATGCAGTACCGTGACGATGGCTATTTACCAGAAGCACTGCTGAACTATTTAGTACGTTTAGGTTGGTCACATGGCGATCAAGAGATTTTCTCATTAGAAGAAATGAAGCAATTCTTTAAGTTGAGTGACATCAACAAAGCCGCTTCTGCTTTTAATACCGATAAACTGGTGTGGTTGAACCAACACTATATAAAGAGCCTAGATCCAGAATATGTGGCAACACACTTACAATGGCACATGGACGATCAAAAAATTGATCTGTCAAATGGCCCAGCATTAGCTGAAGTGGTCACTGCATTAGCTGAGCGCGCTAAGACTCTAAAAGAGTTAGCCGCATCTAGCCGCTATTTCTATGAAGATTTTGCTGAGTTTGATGAAGCACAGGCGAAAAAGCATTTACGCGGTGTTGCGTTAGAGCCATTGCAACTGGTGCAACAGAAATTATCAGCATTAACTGAGTGGACAGCTGAAGCTATTCATCAGGCAATTGAAGATACTGCGACTGAATTAGATGTGGGTATGGGTAAGGTCGGTATGCCTTTACGTGTTGCAGTAACAGGGGCAGGGCAGTCTCCAGGCTTAGATATCACACTATTTTTAATTGGAAGAAGCCGTTCTGAGCAAAGAATATCCAAAGCGATTGAATTTGTAGCAGATAGAATAAATTCCTAAAAAAACGAGTTGACACTTTTAGGTGCGCTGCATAGAATGCGCCACGCAGTTGAGACACAGTCGAGCAAATGCTTGCAGTGCACTTAAATGTAGTTCGATAGGTTTGGGGTTATAGCTCAGATGGGAGAGCGCTTGCATGGCATGCAAGAGGTCCACGGTTCGATCCCGTGTAGCTCCACCAAACTTACCGTAGATGTTAAACGGGAACCTTTTCTAGTGAAAAGTTCAAATTAATATGTCCGGGGTCCCCTTCGTCTAGAGGCCTAGGACACCGCCCTTTCACGGCGGTAACAGGGGTTCGAATCCCCTAGGGGATACCAAATCTTGGTTCCTAGCAAATAACTAACGTGTTGTTTGGTAAGAACAAAGTCTAAATTTATGCTGATACATATACTGCTAAAGTTAGCTGTGTTGACAAAAATTTGGGGCTATAGCTCAGCTGGGAGAGCGCTTGCATGGCATGCAAGAGGTCCACGGTTCGATCCCGTGTAGCTCCACCAATTTACTGCCTTATTAAGCAGAAACGAAAGTTTAAATTAATACACCCAAGGCACACTTCGCTACTTAGAAAAGTGCCTATGAGACCGTAGATGTTAAACGGGAACGTTAAGTTCAAATTAATATGTCCGGGTCCCCTTCGTCTAGAGGCCTAGGACACCGCCCTTTCACGGCGGTAACAGGGGTTCGAATCCCCTAGGGGATACCATCTATATTTTATAGAGAGTGGTTCCTAGC